>JBEKBO010000021.1:0-46234 GCA_050015355.1 Candidatus Korobacteraceae bacterium
TCCCGCCGAGCAGCCCCACAAGAGATGTGTTCCGTATGACCAGGGTGGCACTCCACGCCGCGGGATTTGCACAAGAACCTGTTATGGCCGGGACGGAAGATCGTTTTACAAAAGGTCTTTTTGGCGATCTGAGTGGTGTATCCGCCTCCCCGAAGTTGTTCGTTCAGAACATCACGTCAGAGGGACAGATCGTATTGGACGGCGGCTACTCGCTTGGGCTTGAACCAAAAGCGGAACTGAAGAAGGTCGAGAAGTCGCGCGGCTCTGAGGTTAGAGTGCGCATCGTGGCGGTGAACGGGCTCAGCAGCAGCGTGGCTGAACCTTTGAATAAGGCAGATCTGGCATCTATCAAGAAGCTGGATGCTTTCGATGTCGATCGCTGGTCCTTTCCTGGCGGAGCAAAGCTCTCCGTTTGGCTTCCGCCGTCCAACCTGCCGCTAAGTGAGGTTCAGAAGGCTGCGGTGGAATTTGGCAAACTGAAGCAAGACTTAGCGATCAAGTGGGTGGATGATCCTACCGAGGCGACTCCTACCCACATCATCAGTTGGACGGGAAGAATATGGCAGTTGCAGACCCCGACGACGACCGTGGAACTGTCGGCTCTAAGTGCGAAGTCGGTTGCGGCACATCTGAAAGCCGACAAGTCGTCCGAGATTCGGCTGTTCCTCTTTCTGCCTCCTCCTGTTGAATTAAAAAACAAGCTACCCCTGGGACCCGGCTCCGAAAACAGCGCCATCGATGTGGCAACGAGCCCAAGCAAAGGTAAGTATTGGTTGGTGGGAAGATTCTCAGGCGAGGCAGTAGAGTATTCATGGGTGCGACCGAACACTACTCGCGCTGGGGCTGAATCTGAAGATCTCCCGCTGCTGGTGCGCAGTGAGTGGTTGAAGATGGGAACGGCTAATGACAACCGCATTTCTGAGAAGCTAGTCGACCATCTTCAGGGCATTGGCAGGGTGGTGGGTTGGATGACTCTTGCCTCGCCGCCTGACGACGCTGGCTTCCCATACGCGCTCGCACTTAGGGACTCCGATACCGGTGCTTGGATTACAGGCTCGGAATTGGAAACCGCGCAGGGTGCCGATAGCGAGAAGTCATCGCGCATTGCGACGCCGATCGTGAAGGGCGGACAGCATCTCGAGATCGTCTTGAAAGCCGACCTGAACAAGCTCAAAGGATTCCAGCAGCCTCGTAAGGTCTACGTTTTTGGTATCGACTCGTTCGGCGGGTGCATGCTGTTCTTCCCGAGAGGGGCGGATGACCAGCGAAATCTCATACCAACCAGGAATGCCGATGAAACGTATGATAGGGAAATCCCAGTGCGAAAAATCACTGTCGCAAAACCCTGGGGAGTAGATAGCTACATTATGCTCACGACCGAGCGGCCGATCGGCGACTTGACCGTGTTTGACTGTGAGGCGGTTCGGACTCGAGGGGCGGGTGCTGTTAGGGACACGCAGAATCCCCTGACCGACCTTCTACGTCGCAATGGCAGCACCACCAGAGGGTGGGATGATGCGACCCCCGCAACTTGGTCCATCCAGCGTTTGCCGGTGCGAAGTATTCCGCCCGGTAACTAATAGTAAGGCTGCTAGGAAATGCTTAGAGCTTGTTTCATAAACCGTAACAGAGGGATTGGCGAATCCCCTCGGGGGCTAAAGCCCGCATTCTTGTTGGTTCTGGACGGCGCGGCTAAAGCCGCGCCCCTTCAAAGAACTATTTATGAAACAGGCTCTAGGGAAATAGCGACTAGCAAGCGGAGTTATTGAGTTTGCGCGATCGATTTGTGGAGAATCGGGATGTCTGATAGGTGGATGGTCTGGGGGCATTTCTACTCCAACACGCACAACCACGGGGCGTGTCTGGGACCCCGCTTGAGCCCTGCGTTCAGTATTGTTTTCCTTATCCTGGCCTTTACCACGTCAGTTTCCGCCGCAGCACAATCCCCGCGAACCCAAGGTGTGGCATCCGGCCCAACAAAAATGCAGTACCCCGCCAAATTAGAACCGCGCAGGGCCGTGGAGCGGAAACTTGCGGGCGGGCAGGCGGACGAGTTTACCATTGACGTTCAGGCTGGCCAGTTTTTGCGTGTCGTTGCCGAGCAGAAGGGAATCGATGTTGTCGTCTCCATTATCGATCCGGATGGCAAGACGCTGGTTGCAGCAGATCGTTCGAACGGGAGCTTTGGCCCGGAAGCAGCTTCGATAATCGCCAACATCGGCGGTACTTACCGCGTGCGGGTGGCGGCGGTCGAAATGACTCCGCCGGCCGCCACATATGTCCTAAACGTAACCGACTTAAGACCAGTCACCCCGCAGGATTCGACGCGTATTTCCGCTGAACGGGAGCTGTTTGAAGCAGCCGTCGCCCTTCACGGCGATCTCACCTCTAAGAAGCGCGCTATAACCCTGCTTCACACTTCGGCCAATCTGTGGCAGCTTCTGCGGGACCGACGTGAGGAAGAGACTTGCCTGCACCTGCTCGGCTATACCCATTATTGGCTAAGTGAAAGTCAGATGGCGCTGGAATACCTCGAACAGGCATTGGCCATATCGCGTGAGATCCGTGACCGCGTTGGCGAAGGCACTAACCTCAATTACATCGGTCTAGTCTACTGGGCTCTGGGCGACTATAGGAAAGCGCTTGAGTATTACGATCTCGCGTTGCCGATAGAACGCGAAACAGGTAACCGGAGAATGGAGGGCACGACACTCAGCAACATAGGTCTCGTGTACTACTATTTGGGTAAGTCTCATAAGGCACTGAGCTACTATCATAAGGCGCTACTTATTGAGCGAGCCGTTGGCGATCGCATTATGGAGATCAAGACGCTCAGCAACATAGGTTGGGCGTACAGCGCATTAAACGATAAGAAAAAGGCTCTGGAATACTATCACCAGGTGCTGCCGCTTGCACGAGGAGCGCAAGACCAATTCGACGAGGGCAGAACGCTTTCCTACATCGGCCAGATCTATAGCGACTTGGGCGAAACGGAAAAAGCTTTGGAGTATTATCAACAGGCGCTGCCGATTGAACGTGAGATGGGAGACCAGTTCGGAGAGGCCAAAACCCTCGGACGGCTAATGTATGTGCTGGAGCAAGCCAGGAACTTTCCCTTGGCCATATTTTTTGGCAAGCAGGCTGTGAACAGCTATCAGCAACTACGCCGTAACATCCAGGATCTGCAAAAGGAAGTGCAAAGTAGCTACCTTGGCATTATTGTCAGCACCTATCGCCAATTGGCCGATCTGCTGTTAGTCGAAGGCCGCCTGCCCGAGGCCGAGCAGGTGCTGGGCATGCTGAAGGAACAGGAATTCAAAGAGTTTACCCGCGGCGCGGCTGCCACGCCTGGCAGCGGTCATGTGGCGCCGCTAACCACCAACGAGCAGCACGCCGAAAGCATTCTGGTGCAGGCGCTAGAATGGCAGGGGCTGCGCCGCAACGCAAACCGCACCGCCGAGCAGCAGTCGCGCTATAAAGAACTCTCCGCCGCACTCGACATTAATAATACCGCCATGAGTGGTTACTGGCAGGCCTTGCAAGCGGTGCTGCCCGCACGCCATGCGCGCCAACCGAAGCCTGAGGCCTCCGCCGCGCAAGAACTTTTAAAGGGACTTCCCGCCGGCACCCTCGTCATCTACACGTTGGTGCTCGACGACAAGCTTGAATTGATCGTCGTCCGCCCCGAGATTATGGTACACAAGACCGTAGCACTCAAGCGCGAAGAACTTGTTGCCATCGTCCGGCAGTTCCGCGAAGCCATCAGCCGTCGTGAGCAGGGCGAAGCGCTGCTTGTACCCGCGCGCAAGTTGTACGATGCGCTAGTTGCCCCGATCGCAGCGGAACTCGACGCCCTGCAAGCTAAAATCGGTCGCGAAAAAGAAATTACCATAGCCTGGTCCCTGGACGGAATTCTGCGCTATGTGCCTATCAACGCTCTTTACGATGGCAGGCGCTTTCTTATCGAACGTTTTACGAACGTAATCTTCACTCCGGCGAACACGAATCACCTCCAGGAGCGACCGAATATCGCTGCCTGGAAGGCTCTAGCGCTCGGGGTCTCCAAGCAGTACGAATCGAACTTGAATCTGTTGCCGACTGTACCAGACGAGTTACGCAAAATCGTGCGGGATCAGCAGGACGGCGAATCGCACGGGCCGCTCCCGGGACGCATCCTTCTGGACGACAGCTTTACCGAACAGGAAATGGAGCGTCAGCTTGAGCAGGAGTATCCCCTGGTTCACATCGCCAGCCACTTTGTCCTCCAGCCAGACAGCAGTAAATCGTACCTGTTGCTGGGCGGCGAGGAACAGGGCGGCAAGGGATACCAGTTGCGGTTGAGCGAGATTCAGACACGCCAGAACCTGAGCTTCAGCGGAGCCGAGCTTTTGGCGCTATCGGCCTGTGAAACCGGCCTTTCCAACTCTACGGACGACGGCAAAGAAGTCGACAGCCTGGCTGAGATTGGGCGCTCCCGGGGAGCCCGGGCGGTGCTCGCCACTCTGTGGTCGATCGATGACGCCAGTACCGGTAGTCTAATGGCTGACTTCTACCAGCGCTGGACAAGCACGCCGGGACTGGCCAAGGCCGAGGCACTCCGTCAGGCACAGCTTGCGTTGCTGAACTCTGGGCGAGCGCCGAACAAGGGTACTTCCGCCGAGCGCGGCTTTAGCCCAGACGGCAACATGCAAGCCGATCAACATGGCAAGGGAAGCAAGAGTTATTCGCACCCCTACTATTGGGCGCCGTTCGTGCTGATGGGTAATTGGCAATAAACTGAAGCTGGAGCCAAAAAAGCAGGGCCGCTGACGCGCGGCCCTACTGGTTGAATCAATTGGCCTAAGTTAGGCTGGATGGTTTCGGCGCCGGCGGAGTGCCTTGAGTCAGGCTGAACGGCTTCGGTGCCGGCGGAGTGCCTTGAGTTAGGCTGAACGGTTTCGGTGCCGGCGGAGTGCCTTGAGTCAGGCTAGATGGTTTTGGTGCCGGAGGAGTGCCTTGCCCAACGGCGACCGCCGTTGCCCCCACAAGAAGCAGCGTCACAAGAAGCGCGAATACGTATCTCTTCACTTGGACCCTCCTAATTGATTCTAGTGAGAGTCTCTGCTTGTTGTCTAGAAGAAAACTGCTCAGGCGTTCACGGCCTCCGCGTTACGAAAGTAACGATGCTTCCGAAGAATAGCCCCACGCGCCGAGATCGGATGTCACCATCTGCCATCATCCCATCCGCAAGTGCGCACTTCAGATTGGGGCGACTGCGGTGGCCAGCAAGCCTATTTGGTTCGAAGATCAAGAACTTGGCACGGGTTCAGTTGGCGCAAGAGTCGATCCGCAAAGCATTGCAATCACATCTGCAGCGTTGTAAGCCGTGCTCCCGTTTGGCGGCAGAAAGCGCGTGATTCCCACCAAGTCATCGCCGGCGGTGACAAGGCCTTCTTCATTATGGCCATCCTGACGTACTTGAGACTGGCCGATATTCGCCAGCAGAGCGTTGCAAATACACTTCCTCCCCAGGGTCTTGTCCAGCGTTCCAGCCTTGCGGGCGTAGTTATTCTCCGGTTCCGCGGAGCATCTGTAAGCAATGGCGCCGTCGTCGGTGGTGTAGGCTTCGCGCAGATACCCAAGGTCGCAGAGGCGAACTCTTGCCAAGTACACCTGCGCCTCCGACCCCGAGCCCTCCAACTGTACGACCTTGAACGGGAAGCCCGTTGGCGAGCATAGAGGATCAGTGAACACCCTCGCTTCGCCGGCGGCGACCTTTTGCAAAATCGCCTGCTTGTAGTCATCCCGCAATCCCGACTCGACACAGAGCGCAAACGCGGTGCCCACCTGCACCCCGGTGGCGCCAGCGGCCAGAGCTTCACGCACTTTTTCAGGAGTGCCATACCCCCCGGCAAGCCAGAACGGGACGCCCAGTGCGCATAATGCATCGAGATCTACCCGGTCGCGTTCTCCGTAGATCGGTTCGCCCGTTTCGCTGAGTTGCAGCTTGCCTCGGGGCGGCGCATTGTGGCCACCGGCGGTGGGACCCTCGATGACCAACCCGTCGACCTTTCCATTGGCCTTTTTCAGCATAGTGACCGCGAGCGTATTTGAGGCGACGATCGCAAGAAACTTTGGCCGCAACAGCGGCGGAAGCTCGTGTTCCATGAACTCCCGCGGAACAAAAGTCATGGTTGCGTCAGCCGCGTCAGGCGCACCCGCGACTTGCAGGGGGTAGGTTGCAGGCTCAAAATTGACAAAACGATCGAGAATGCCTGGAATCTTGAGGGGAATGCCGGCCCCCATAATTACGAAATCGACGCCCGCGAGCATGGCGCCAAAAATAGAAGACAGATGCGGTAGCTGGATTTTCTCCAGATAGTTGATACCGACGGCATTGCCGTGTCCTTCGCGTGCTAGAAAGACCTCGACAAAGTTGGCCACGATGCAAAGCTCGTCGTATTCACGAGAATTATTTTTGGTCAACATGGGCACAGGTTTATATGGCGCATGCGCGGCTTTGCCGCCCGGAATGTGATATTTCCGCCATATCCGTTCCGCCGTCTCGGACAAAGGACAATGATCGAGACCCCGCCCCATGTGGCCGCCGGGGTCGCCGTCTTGCAATCGTCTTGCAAGGATGTGTGCCAGAGCGGTTCCAGAAACAACTCCCAGTTGACCGCGTTCGGAGACGGCGCGCGCAAGTCGCCAGTTGGAGACGCCCGCGCCCATCCCGCCTTGGATGATTAATGGATGATGGCTCATTGAATACACATAGGTTAACCCACGGAGGAGTTGATGTTAGTGTCACACTTTCGTAAAAGTTCCGGGCCGCGAGCCCTACTTTGCGTAGGGGCACAAAAGTGCCTAATTGCTGCCGCCGGTCATTCTAAGGATAACGTCGGCAAGATTATTTTTCGAGCGGTTTTTATGCTACATCAGCGACAATTACCCGCACCCCACGCTGCTCCGGGTTCAGCGCGCATCTTGCGCCGACTGGCGGCTAGCTCGAGCCCCCATACTCCCCCTTCAGGAAGATTTAACCTCTGCATCACAAGAGTGGCGTAACCTGATGGATTCGAAGATTCGGTGCGGAACAAATCCGGAGGAGCATGAGCAAACAATCCCGCGTCAGCCACCCGATATACAACCTTCTGCCCACGGAAGTCGAGGGATTCGATTCCCTGGCGGAGCTGGCCCTGAATATGCGTTGGTCGTGGAATCATGCCACCGACGAAGTGTGGCGGCAACTCGATCCCGAACTGTGGGAGATCACGCATAACCCCTGGGTTGTTTTGCAGACGGTCTCGCGCGATCGGATCGAGCGCGTGCTGGCCGATGCCGTTTTTCGCAAAAACGTCGATAGCCTGGTGCAGAAAAGGCGGCAAGCGCTGGAGGCGCCGGTGTGGTTTCAGCAGAGTCATTCACGGAGCCCCCTGAGCTGCGCCGCGTATTTCAGCATGGAATTCATGTTGAGCGAAGCTCTGCCCATCTACTCGGGCGGGCTTGGCAATGTGGCCGGCGATCAACTCAAAGCCGCCAGCGATTTGGGCGTGCCAGTGGTCGGAGTGGGGCTGTTGTACCAGCAAGGCTATTTTCGCCAAGTGATCGACAAGGACGGAGTGCAGCAGGCTCTCTTCCCCTATAACGATCCCGGACAGTTGCCGATCTCGCCATTGCGCCAGGCAAACGGGGAGTGGTTGCGGTTGGAGATCGCGCTGCCTGGATACTCGGTCTGGCTGCGCGCCTGGCAGGTTCAGGTCGGCAGAGTGAAGCTATACCTGCTGGACAGCAATGACGCGGCAAACTACCCCGTTCATCGGGGGATTACCAGCGAGTTGTATGGCGGCGGTCCGGAGCTGCGCCTCAAGCAGGAACTGCTCCTCGGGATCGGCGGATGGCGACTGCTCGGTGCGCTCGGCATCCAGCCGGAGGTCTGCCATCTGAACGAAGGGCATGCGGCATTCGCCGTCCTGGAACGCGCCCGCAACTTCATGGAAGAGACTGGGCAGCCATTCGAAGTCGCACTGGCGGCCACGCGAGCGGGAAATCTGTTCACCACCCACACGGCAGTGGCCGCCGGCTTTGATCGTTTCTCGCCGGCACTCATCGAGCAATACCTCGGTCTTTATGCCGCGCAGAAGCTTGGCATCACACTCCACGACTTGCTGGCCTTGGGCCGCCAGAACCCGAGCGACGCCTCGGAGAGTTTCAACATGGCCTATCTGGCAATCCGCGGCAGCGGGGCGGTGAATGGCGTGAGCCGCTTGCACGGGAAAGTCAGCCGGCACCTCTTTGAGCCTCTTTTTCCCCACTGGCCAACGGACGAAGTGCCGGTTGGACATGTGACCAACGGAGTGCACATGCCGACCTGGGACTCGGCCCTGGCGGATGATCTTTGGACGGAAGGCTGTGGGAAAGATCGCTGGTTGGGGACGACGGGAACCCTGGAGCGGGACATTCGCCGCGTCAGCGACGCCAAACTCTGGCAATTCCGCCTCGCCACCAGCAAGTCTCTTGTGGAATACGCTCGCGAGCGATTGTCCAGGCAACTGACTTCCTCAGGCGCGCCGCAGGAGAAGGTCGACCGGGCGAAACATCTGTTTGATCCCAATGTCTTGACACTGGGCTTTGCGCGGCGCTTCGCGACCTACAAACGCCCGAACCTGTTGCTGCACAATCCGGCGCGTTTGCTGCGCCTGTTGGCTAATCCTGAGCGCCCGGTGCAACTCATCATCGCCGGCAAGGCCCATCCGGAGGACCGGCCGGGGCAGGCATTGATTCATGAATGGATAAATTTCATCCGCCAGCCAGAGGCCCGTCCCCACATCGTATTCTTGAGCGACTACGACATGCTGTTGACGGAGCACCTGGTGCAGGGCGTGGACGTCTGGATCAACACGCCACGGCGACCCTGGGAGGCGAGCGGAACGAGCGGTATGAAGGTGCTCGTCAATGGGGGCATCAATCTCTCGGAATTGGACGGGTGGTGGGCGGAAGCATACACGCCTGAAGTGGGGTGGGCATTGGGGGACGGTCAGGAACATGGCGACGATCCGGCCTGGGACGCCGTAGAAGCGGACGCCCTGTATGACCTGCTCGAGCGGGAGGTGATCCCGGAGTTCTATACCCGGGACGAGAACGGCATTCCCACCGCGTGGGTTAAGCGGATGCGGGAAAGCATGGCGCGGTTGACACCGTACTTCTCCGCCGATCGCACGGTACGCGAATATACCGAGCAGTATTACCTGCCGGCTGCTGCCGCCTACCATTTGCGCATTGCCAATAAGGGTGCAATCGGCAGGGGAGTGGCCGATTGGCGGCACGGTCTGGAACAGCAATGGGCCACGCTACACTTCGGCGACGTGAAGGTTGAGACCCGTGGCGAGCAGCACGTATTTGAGGTTCAAGTCTGTCTCAACGACCTTGATCCCGAGGCGGTGCGGGTAGAGCTTTACGCCAACGGCGTCATGGGGGTTGCCGTGCGGCGGGAGATGAAGCGCGTTCGCCAAATGGCCGGCGCGCCGGGCTGCTACGTTTACAATGCGGCTGTGCCCGCGGCCCGCCCGGCAGCGGACTATACGGCGCGCCTGATACCGCACTGCGACGGCGTTGCGATCCCACTGGAAGACGCTCAAATTCTGTGGCAACGATGATCCGATGGACGAAAGAAAAGACGAGAAAGGAAGCGACGGCAATCGCCTGCGCGAGTCATCCATGAAAGCAGCTAACCCACGTATCCTGACGATCAATGGCGGCTCGTCGAGCATCAAGTTCGCGCTGTTCGAGGCCGGTGACTCGCTGCAACGGATTCTGCAGGGCGAGATTGAGCGGATTGGACTGCCGGAGGCCACCCTACGGGCGAAGGGCTTGAACCCGGCAGACAATTTTTCGCGGTTAGTGACGGCACCGGATCACACGGCGGCGGTCGGCGCTCTGATGGATTGGATCGAAGAACGCAGCGGACGCGATGCATTGACCGCGGTGGGGCATCGCGTGGTGCATGGCGGGCCGAAATATAGCCAGCCGCAGCGAATCACCGCGGAAATGGTTGAGGAACTGCGTCGGCTCAGTCCATTCGATCCCGAGCATCTGCCGGAGGAGATTCTGTTGACCGAGGCGTTTCATCGCCGCTTTCCCGAGCTGCCCCAAGTGGCGTGTTTCGACACGGCTTTTCACCATGAGCTGCCGCGCGTGGCCCGGTTGTTGCCGATCCCGCGCCGCTACGAAGCGCAGGGGGTGCGGCGGTACGGGTTCCACGGGTTGTCATATGCGTTTCTCTTGGGAGAACTGGCGCGCCTGGCGGGATCGGAAGCGGCACAAGGCCGGGTCATCCTCGCCCACCTCGGCAATGGCGCGAGCCTGGCGGCGGTGCGCGGCGGCAAGTCCGTGGACACGAGCATGAGTTTCACCCCGACCGCCGGGGTGCCGATGAGCACCCGCTCCGGCGACCTCGATCCTGGACTGGTTTGGTATCTGGCGCGCACCGAGGGCCTCGATGACAAGCGGTTTAATGAGATGGTCAATTTCCAGTCTGGACTGCTCGGCGTCTCCGAAACCAGCTCCGACATGCGCGACTTGCTGGAGCACGAAACCGAGGACGTGCGGGCGGCTGAAGCGGTCGCGCTGTTTTGCTACCAGGTAAAGAAATGGATCGGCGCATTCGCGGCGGCGCTCGGCGGGCTGGACACGCTGGTGTTCGCCGGCGGCATCGGAGAGAATGCGCCCACGGTCCGCGCCCGGACTTGCGACGGGCTGGGATTTTTGGGAATCGAACTCGAAGAAAAGCGAAACGCGGCGAATGAGGGCGTGATTTCCGCGGCGGCCAGCCGCGTCACGGTCCGCGTCATGCGCACGGACGAAGAACTCATGATAGCCAAGATAGTTTGCCGCGTTCTCGGACTTGGCCGAAAAGAGGAGAATTGAGCCATGGAGACAAAAACTCTTTCCCCCGAACTGCTCCACAAGATGGATGCCTACTGGCGCGCCGCCAACTATCTCGCGGTCGGCCAGATTTATCTCTACGATAATCCGCTGTTGAAGCGTCCGCTGACGCTCGCGGATGTGAAGCACATGCTGCTCGGGCACTGGGGCACGACTCCCGGGCAGAACTTCATCTATGTGCACCTGAACCGGATCATCAAGAAATACGATCTCGACATGATTTATGTCTCCGGCCCCGGGCACGGCGGCCCGGCCGTCGTGGGCAACACATACCTCGAGGGCACTTATAGTGAAATCTATCCCAACATCAGCCAGGACGAAGCCGGGCTGCGGAAGCTGTTTATTCAATTTTCGTTTCCCGGAGGAATCCCCAGCCATGCATCGCCGGAGACGCCCGGTTCGATTCACGAGGGCGGGGAACTGGGCTATTCGCTCAGCCATTCGTTCGGCGCGGTGTTCGACAATCCCGATCTCGTCGTCGCCTGCGTGGTCGGCGATGGCGAGGCGGAAACCGGACCGCTGGCCACGGCGTGGCATTCGAACAAGTTCCTTGATCCAATAACCGATGGCGCGGTGCTGCCGATCCTGCATCTCAACGGCTACAAGATTTCCAACCCGACCCTGCTCGCCCGCATTACTCGCGAGGAATTGGAACAGTTGCTCCGCGGCTACGGGTGGACGCCGTACTTCGTCGAAGGTCACGAGCCCGAGCTGATGCATGAGGCCATGGCCGCGGCGCTCGACACGGCGGTGGAGCAGATCAAGAAAATCCAGCAGGACGCCCGCGACAGTCGTCACCCGGGGGGCAACTTCGCGCGTCCGCGCTGGCCGATGATCGTGCTCAATTCACCCAAAGGCTGGACAGGGCCGAAGATGGTCGATGGCCTGCAAGTTGAAGGCACCTTCCGTTCGCACCAGGTGCCGCTCTCGGACCCGGCCACTCATCCTGAACACCTCAAGCTGTTGGAAGACTGGCTGAGAAGCTATCGGCCGCAGGAACTCTTCGACGAGCAGGGCCGCTTGAAACCGGAACTGGCCGAACTTGCGCCCAAGGGCGAACGACGCATGGGCGCGAATCCGCACGCCAACGGCGGCATTCTGCTGCGCGACCTGCGAATGCCGGATTTCCGTGACTATGCGGTCGACGTGCCCGCGCCGGGGGTGGGCGGCATCGGAGACACGCATGTGCTCGGGCCTTTCCTGCGCGATGTGGCGAAGCTGAACAGTGAGCAGCGGAACTTCCGGGTCTTTGGCCCTGACGAGACGCTCTCTAACGGCCTGGAAGCCCTCTTTGAAGCGACCAACCGCCAATGGGACGCCGCGACCGTGCCGAACGACGAGTTTCTCGCGCCCGCCGGGCGCGTGATGGAAATGCTCAGCGAGCACCAATGCGAAGGCTGGCTCGAGGGCTACCTGCTCACCGGGCGGCATGGACTCTTCAACTGCTACGAAGCGTTCATCCACATCGTCGATTCGATGTTCAACCAGCACGCCAAGTGGCTGAAGGTGACGTCACACCTGCCGTGGCGGCGGAAGATCTCATCGTTAAACTACCTGCTGGCCTCGCATGTCTGGCGCCAGGATCACAACGGATTCACCCACCAGGACCCCGGTTTCCTCGATGTTGTCGCGAACAAAAAGGCCGAGATCGTGCGCGTTTATCTTCCGCCGGATGCAAACTGCCTGCTCTCGGTGATAGACCATTGCCTACGCAGCCGCCATTACGTCAACGTGGTGATCGCAGGCAAACATCCGGCGCCGCAGTGGCTGACGATGGACGCCGCCGTCAAGCATTGCACCGAGGGGATCGGCATCTGGCAGTGGGCCAGCAACGACCAAGGCATCGCACCCGACGTGGTCATGGCCTGCTGTGGCGACGTGCCCACGCTGGAAACACTTGCCGCCGTCTCCATCATGCGCGAGCATCTGCCCGACCTGAAAATCCGGGTGGTCAACGTCGTCGACCTCATGAGGTTGCAGCCGCAAACCGAGCACCCGCACGGGTTGAGTGACATGGATTTCAACGAGCTCTTCACCAAGGACAAGCCAGTCATCTTCGCCTTCCATGCCTACCCGTGGTTGATTCACCGGCTGACCTACCGCCGCGCCAACCACGACAACCTGCACGTCCGCGGCTACAAGGAAGAGGGCACTATCACCACGCCCTTCGACATGACGGTGCTGAACGATCTGGACCGCTTCCACCTCGTGATGGATGCCATCGACCGCCTGCCGCAGACCGGCGAGAAAGGCATCTACCTGAAGCAGCAGCTCAAGGACAAACTGATCGAGCACAAGCAATATATCGACAAGTACGGCGAGGACCTGCCGGAAATCCGGAACTGGAAGTGGAGCAACCCCAAATGAATGCGCAAGAGCCTATCGACGCCGCGAGGAAACCGGTCGCCGTAACATGAAACTGCTGGCGCCTGCTAAGATCGCAATCATTCAGAGGTGGAGATAGTGAAGAAGCTGATTGTCTTTGACCTGGACGGCACCCTTGCCGAAAGTAAATCATCTCTCGATGCCGAAGTGTCGGCACTGCTGCGTGACCTTCTCGGCATCGTCAAAGTGGCCGTGATTTCCGGCGGCGGTTGGCCACAGTTTGAAAAGCAACTGCTCTCCAATCTTCCCCATGATGGACGCCTGGTGAACCTATCCCTTCTTCCTACATGCGGAACAAAGTTCTTCCAATACACGGGGGATTGGAAGAAGCTCTATTCGGAAGATTTCACCGCGGATGAAAAAGAGAAAATCGTCAGTTCTTTGGAGAAGGCCGTCGGGGTCGCGGGCTTCAAGGTCGAAAAGCTCTGGGGAGAGGCAATTGAAGACCGGGGAAGCCAGATAACATATTCCGCATTAGGTCAGCAGGCCCCCTTGGCGGAAAAGGAAAAATGGGACCCCGATTTCGCGAAGCGGAAGAAGATCAAAGCGATCCTTGACACGTTTATTCCCGAGTTTTCCGTCCGACTAGGTGGCTCGACATCCATTGATGTCACCAAGCCTGGCATTGACAAAGCTTACGGAATCAGAAAACTGCGAGACCTCCTGGGTATTTCATTGCGAGAAATGATTTTTATAGGAGATGCCTTGTTCGTGGGAGGGAACGACTATCCGGCCATAGAAGCAGGTGTTGTTTCTATCCCGGTTCGAGGCCCCAGCGAGACGAAACGGGTTATCCAAACAATCATCGCTTGCTTAGATGGCGATCAGCAAGCGTGACATTTTGCAGGCGAAGCCGCTCTGAGGAGGAATACCGGTGAAGACGACAGTCGCGATTGTGGCGATGGGAGAAATGGGAGCCGGGGTCGGTCGAGCCCTGGTTGAAAGTGGAGCGCGCGTGATCACCTCCCTCGATGGCCGCTCCCAGGCGAGCGCGGAACGCGCCGCCAAGGCCGGCGTAGAAGTTGTGCATGACGATGGTGCGCTGGTTGCGCAGGCCGATTTCGTTTTCTCCATTGTGCCGCCCTCCCGTGCCGCTGAGTTGGCGGAGCGCCTGCTGCCGCGGATTCGCGGCGTCGAACGTAAGCCGGTGTTCGTCGAGTGCAACGCCGTGGCGCCCGCGACGGTGAAGCAGATCGCCGCGCCCTTTCAGCCGGAGGGCTTGCCGTTTGTCGATGCCGGGATCATCGGTCCGCCTCCGGCTTCCGGCCGTCCCGCTCCCCGGTTCTATGCCTCCGGCGGAGCAGTCGGCCGCTTCGAGGAATTGCGGAAGTTCGGCATGGACGTGCGGCCTCTGTCGAGCGAGGTCGGCGATGCTTCGGCACTGAAGATGGCATACGGCGGAATCAACAAGGGTTTGCAGGCACTGGGCGCGGCGTTGATTCTGGGCGCCGTGCGCAGCGGAGTCTCGCAGGTGCTGTGGCAGGAGATGCAGGACAGCCAGCCCGCCGTGCTGCAACTGCTGACCCGTGCTTTGCCCAAAATGTATGCGAAGGCCTACCGCTGGGTCGGTGAGATGGAAGAGATAGCCAAGTTTCTGCAACCGGAGACTGGCGGCTCCGAGATGTTGAGCGGCGCAGCGCATCTTTACGAAGACATCGCCCGCGACTATGCCGGTGGAGCACACAAGGAGCGGATCGCGCTGCTGACTGAATTTCTTGAGCAAGGCGCGCGGCAGAAGTAGGGCAGCGCCCGCTTCCGTGGTTAACAAGCTTGCACTGCCAGGTTAGAGCTGCTGGAATCCCCACTGGAATCTGCTGGAAACAGCCGTCAGAATCGCCGGCCAGAGCCGTTTCAGAAGGTCTGGCGTGTGAGACAGCCTTGCACAACGTTTTGGCTTGACAGCAACTACTCCCGAACACAGACTTCCAATAAGAAGATGCGGCTGAACTTCCATTCAATTTGGCGCGGTGGAGCGGTTTTGTTGGCTGCGCTTCTCATGACTTGGCCCGCCCTTTGTAACGGCTATCCGCTGTTGTTCCCGGATTCAATGTCGTACATTGCGAGCGGCCCCCCCGTGGCGCGGGCGCTGTTCCTGCATAATTTCTCGGTCTACTATGGCATGCGGTCGTCCATTTATTCCCTAGGCATTTTGCCATTCCACTGGAGCATAACCCCGTGGCCCATCGTCGCTCTACACGCCCTGCTGACGGCATATATCATCTGGCTGGTTGTGCGATCGATCCTGCCTCGGTGGACGCTAACACATTACTTCGTGCTTGTCGTGCCGCTCGCCCTGTTAACCGGCGTGGGCTGGGTCGTCAGCCTGCTCATGCCGGACATCCTGGGCGCCGTGCTGTATCTCTGCATATATCTACTCGTGTTTGCCCCAGAGACCCTCTCTCGCGCTGAGCGCCTGACCGTGGTCTCGATTGCCTGGTGGGCGATGGTGTCCCATGTCACGCATTTGATATTGGCTGCCGGGATGTGCGTCTTGTTGAGTTTGCTGCTGGTTTTTCTGCGCCGCTCGGCGCGCCTGCGATGGAGAGCCGTCGGCGGAGTGGCGATGGTTGTTTTGGCTGCGGTTGCAGCCCAATTCGCGCTGCACGCGTATCTGTACGGCAAACCGTCGCTGAATGGCGAGCGGCTGCCGTATCTGACGGCCCGTATCGTTGCCGACGGACCGGGGCGCTGGTATTTGGAGCGGCATTGCGCGAATGTGAAACTGGCCATGTGCGATTATGTCCATGGTCTCCCCGACAGCCCCGACGACTTTCTCTGGAATGCGAATGGAATCTGGCAAAACGCCTCCCATGAGACACAAGATCTAATCCGTCAGCAGGAGACACGCTTCGTCATAGCGACTCTGCGCGCGTATCCACGTGAACAGTTGTTTATTTCGTTCCGCAGCTTCTGGCGGCAGCTAACGACTTTTGACTTAACTAACGTCCCAAGCACCTGGTTTTTGGAGGCATTAGAGGGGGTGCTGCCGGGCTCAGGGTCGCATTATTTGCAAAGCCGACAGGCGCAGCGAACTCTACCTGATGAATTCTTTACATCGGTGCAAAAATGGACGGTCATTGCGTCAATCGTTTTGATGGGCGTTCTTGCACCGTTTGTTTGGCGCTACCTGTCCCCCCGGCTCGTGGGACTCACTGCGGTAATTTTTTTCACGGTCATCGCCAACGCATTTGTCACTGGCGTGTTGTCGGAGGTCGACGGCCGCTATCAGAGCCGCGTGATCTGGTTACTACCCCTGCTGGCAGGTGCGTTCGTGCTGGAATGGCTCGATCACCGTTCTGCCAAGGTCGCCTCTGAGGCGAGCGCGGAGCGAGATTGTTTCTGCGTCGGCGCGACGGATCGCTAAAACAGAGAGACATCTTCTAGCGCGGCTAATTTCCGACTCTCGCAGCCAACTTGGAGTGGTCACCGCAGGCGAAGGCTCGGGCGAATTTATTTGCAACGATCGGGGTTGTTCGCCACACCCAACTTCGACGGTCTGCCCAAACATAGTCCAGGTCCGTCGCGACGAGCACATCGATCGACAAGGCGCGACAGACGGAATCCAGGTCCTGAATGGTATTCGGAATTCGATAGAGGCTAAAGACACGCCTCATTACTCCCATGCAATCGCGCGGATCACCCCCAAGTTTCACCCCACAGCCGGGCACCGCGGCGACTCGCTGGCGCTCGTTGTAGAACGAGTGCTCATTCCAATGCAGGGACAGCGGATTCTGCTGGACAATGATGTCCTTCGGCAGCTTCTCATTGATGGTTTCGTAAAGTTCTCGGATGGCAAACTGCCTTTTACCCAGATTTGCGTCGTCCTCAAGCCAGTCCGGCGCCATCACCTTGCCCTTTTCGACCCCGATGGCATAGGTCCGCAAACAAACAACCTGATAAAACGTTCCGATCAATCCGAGAACCAGAAAAGCAACCAACCATGAATGGCGTATCGTCAGCGGACCACTCGTCGGAGCGCAAACGGGTTCATCCCCAGCTCTGTACAACCAGCGTTCCACCAACGGAATGGCCCAAAGCAGTGTAATGAACTGGAAGGGCAGAAAAGCCCTCCACCCTAAGTCGTTGGGATTCCCCAGCACGGAAGATTGCATGAAGGTCGCGATGAGCAGGCTCACCAGAATCATCACCCAACTGGCCTTCTCCGCGTCCGAGAGTGGCAGAACCTTACGGCGGATATCCCGCAACCGGAACAGCGCGACTGCGCCGAACAACCCAAGCTCAAAGAAGTAACTCAAGGGAAGAGCGAACAGGGATACCGCTTGATATGCCAGAGGGGACTTTACGCCGAAAAGCCGGAGAACGACATCCGCCGTGTAAAACGGCCTGATACCGAACACCGCAAAACCACCCGCCCCGGCTGGAGCCAACAAGGTCTTCAACAACGGCAGCGCAAGGCAAACAGCAAGCACTCCAGAAAGACTCAGCAAACCCGCCACCGGCCATTTCTGTTCGTGGAGCGTAACCAGCAACCACACCGCCATGAATACCGCAAAGGTGAAAGTCACGAAAACGGAAAGCCCACAGGCGGTAGCAAAGGCTGCCCCGGCAATCACAATGGCGATGATTTTGTCGCGCCATGAAGTGGAGCGGACGTTCCACAGCAGTAAGAATCCCAGCAGGCAAACAACAAGGGCGGAAACGTGATGTGGGTTCCAGAGTACGCTATCCATCCAGGAGCTGACCTGTTCGTTCCACCACTCCATGTCGCCCTGTATCTGAAGCGGCACAGTCACATATTGTGCGGCAGTGGGGATGATGTCCAACCCGGTGACGGCCAATAGAGACATGCCGATCACGGTCTGCCGCCGCAGGTTTGCCAGTCGCCCGAGAAAGAACTTCAAATACAGCGGGATCATCGACATCAATCCGATAGCGCACCACGGCGTGGCACCCCACATGGCGTGGAGCGCCCGAATGCCGAACAATCTCACTGGAAGACTGCAAAGAAGCATCCAGAAGTAGTGGTAACGCAGCGGAACCTCTCGTCCCGGATAGAAGAATGGATTGAATCCCGGCGGGCCTTTCTGCGCCAGTGCTTGCGTGATCGGGACACGAACCCCGTAGTCGATTGCGGCCACGCTCGAGTACAAGCGATGCTGGATCTGCAGATCGACAAGGCTAAGAAGTACGACCAGGCACCAAGCCGCAACAATTCCAAGCGCAATCCATGTGTAGCGCGAGACTCGCAGCTCAGACCAGCGAAACCCGCGCGCCTGAAATACCAGGACGACGGGAAAGAGCGCCCAGCAGCACCCGTAGATGAACCATACCGCACCGACGGAAGCGCTCAACCAAACCAGATAAGTGGCAATCGGGCAGACTGCCAAGGAGAGCGGAGTGCTGAGCAGCACTTGTTCGCAGAACGACCTCCGCCTGAAATCGAGGACATGCAGCAGCCAGCTCAGCACGTATCCCGGAATGAAAACGAAAAGCGGCATCAGAGCGAAAGCTTGTGCGCTAAGCAGTAAGTCGGATACCGTGAAGTTAGTGTGCACGAGCGAACAGAACTCCTTCTGATGCGTCGTTCGGGAACTCCGGATTGAGTTCCAATGTACTACGGAAATACCCCACAGCCTAAGTTCAAAACGAATTTCCGCAGACCAGCTTGACGGCAGAGCAGGCGCGCGATCATCATGCACATTTGCATGTCACGGCCACCTCTGCAACCTTGTGGTTGGTGGTGGAGACACTTCGGTTCGAGGACAACTAGTGTGGGTGAACACGCCACTCGATTCATCGAGCGGATCTTCTGAGCTATGGTGACATTATGACCGAGCGCCTTACGACCGAACACCTGAATGCCGATCTGGCGCATAAATGGCCGCTGGGGAGAACGCCAAGGATCTCCTTCCCAATCCCGGAGCGCATGGACGCGCTGACAATCCATCGCGATTGCTATGGGCCGCCCGCCGAGGTCATCCGGTTGGAAGAGGTCGCCGTTCCCAAGTTGTATCCCGAGAAAGCGACTCAGGTTCTGGTCAGCGTTTTGGCGTCGGGACCAAACTTCAACACGAACTTCGCTGCCTTGGGACTCCCGGTGCCGGTGTTTGGGCGCGGGGACAGCGCTACCGTTCACATTCCCGGCAGTGACGCCCTGGGCATCGTCGTGGATGCCGGTTCGGCGGTGAAGACGATTCGAGTCGGCCAAGCAGTCATCCTGGATTCCTGGACTTCGCGAAACATCCGCGGTTACGAGACGCATGATGGCTTCAACGCGCAATTCGTCCTGGTGGAGGAGCAGCGAGCGCTTCCGCTGCCCGCAGCTTTGAGCAAACACTCGCCCGAGCAACTTGCGGCGCTGCTGCTGACGTATGGCACCGCTTACCGGGCGGTGGTGGAAAGGCTGTCGGTTCGCCCCGGCGACTCGGTTCTACTCATGGGAGGCGGCAAGGGCACCAGCTTCGCGGGTGCGCAGACCGCCAAGCTGCTCGGCGCTCGGGTTATCCTGCTGGGGTCTAGCCCGGAACTGGGGCGATCGTTAATCGACCGCGGCATCGCCGACGCCTTCATCGATCGGCGTTCTTTGCCGGCGAATGTTTTTGGGGGCATCTCCCCGGACACTGATCCTGAAGCCTGGCTGCGACAGACTGAGCCTTTCCGCCATGCTGTTTACTCGGCCAACGCTGGACGGCCCGTGGATAGAATCTTCGAGCACACGGGCGGCCGCAACTTTCCTCTTTTGGTTTCTGCCCTGGCGGAAGGCGGGACCCTGGCCTTCTTCGGCGCCACCGGCGGTGGGCGCAAAGGAGAATACAAAGAAACATTCTTCTATGAGGGCCGGCGCTTCATCCTGGACGCCCGTTGGGTCTGGATGCGCCAGAAGCAGATCATCTTTCGCAAAGCCTCTCCGCGGACGATTTTCTCGGAGATTCGGCTGCTACCGGGGCGCAAGGGGTTGATCTGGGGAGCCGATGCCTACGCCGTTTCGTTTGTGCAGGCTGCGCTCGAGCGCGGGGCTGACGTGGCGGTGATCGCTTCACACACCCGCGAGGCGGAGGGAATTGCCGGGCTGGTTCGGCTGGGCATTCCCGAGTCGCACATTATTGACCGGGACGAACTCGTGCTGCCTGAGGACATGCCCGACCCACTTACTGAAGACGGTCGAGCGAATCCCGACTACGGGCCCGGCTTCATGAATGCTGCGCGGGCCATTGGGCGCGCGCTCTGGCAGGTGTTCGGCCCGCAAGTGAGTCCGGATTTCGTGGTGGACCGGCCCGATCAGAGCACCCTCCACTTGAGCACCTTTCTGGCGCGAGACTATGACGAACGCGACGAGCAGCCGTGTGGCTGGGTCATCCTCAAGGGGAACTCGAACCTGTCAATTCTCGGCTCCCACATGTATCGAACCGGCCAGGCCCGCGAGGTAATTCGACTGCTGACCGAAGGGCGCATCGTCATGGAGCAGGGGGATCTGGAGATCACGACGCTCCAAGGCCTGCCGCAGATCCAGCAAGCAATGCTTGACGGCCGAATGACGAAGCCGAAAGGAGTAGCTCTGGTTCAGGCAACGCATGCCGAACACCCCATTGCGGAGTATGAGCGAGCCTATCTGGGCGAGCCACTACGCCTGGCCAACGAAGGCGAGGGCCGCTACCTGGCAATCGACTGGTGTGACGGTGTGGCGCTCGTCACGTTAGAGCGTCCCGCGACGTTGAACGCCTTGAGCGAGGATCTGCTCGCCCAGATCGAAGCGGTGGTCGATGAGGTTGCGAGTACCGGCGCGCTGGATGGGCGGGCAGCGCGCGCGCTGTTGCTGCGGGGTTCGGGCCGCGCGTTTATGGCAGGAGCCGACATTACAAAGTTCGTGGGCGCAAGCTGCGAAACGATCACTGCCTTGGCCGCAAAGGTGATTGGTGTCTATGTCCGTCTGGAACTGCTCCGGGTGCCAGTGGTTGCGCTCATAGACGGCTTCGCGCTCGGCGGCGGCAACGAGTTGGCAATGAGCGCTCACTATCGAATCGTCACTGAGAACGCTCTGATGGGACAGCCGGAGATCAAGCTTGGCATCATGCCGGGGTATGGAGGCATGCAGCGGCTGCCACGTCTGGTCGGGCCACGGAAGGCGCTCGAGCTGGTTCTCAATGGAGAACCGGTGGACGGCCACAGGGCTGTCGAGATCGGTCTGGCCGATGCGTTCTGTCCGGCGGCAACGGCTTTGCGAGAGGCTTTCCGGGTCGCGCGGGAGATGGCAGAGGGCCTGCGCCCCGTCCCGCGCCGCAGTTGGGAAACGATTACCGCAGACCACAAGAAGGAACTCGATGAACTGATGGCATTGACGGAAGTTGCCGGCCTGTTGAACATCGCGGCGCCTGACACAACAACCGCCGCAGACCTGATAGCGGCCCGGAGTTATGCCGCTCGAGTGGCACTCGATGCATTGCAGACGGGCTACAAGCAAGGGTTTGCCGCGGGGCTGAAGAACGATGCCCGGCTCTTCGGGCAGGTGACGAGTTCGCCTTCAGGCCAGCACTGGGCTGGACGCTTTCTGGAAAAAGACCCTCGCCAGTCGGCCTTATTAACGCTACTGACGCCCCGGTAGATTGCTTCGAGGCGCGAATCCCTGCTCGCGTAGGTATATCCAGACATGTCAGACTGTCATGGCGAGCGAAGTCGAGCCACCTTTTGTTTCTGCTGCCGAAAAACAAAGGGTGGCTCCACTCCGCGCCCGAATAGCTTCTTGCTTCTCGAGTGCAGTGTCGGGTACGCAGCTCGGCTGCTCCGGCCAGTGGCGCTCGGCGCTCCGGTCGCCATGACGGACTCTTTGAAATGTGGATACACCAACAAGGAACTGTCCTAAGCGGCCGTCCTACACATTAATCAGTTCCTCGGTTTGAGTTTCAGCTTTCCGCAGAGCCGGTTTTACCTCCCAATTCCACTTCCAGATCGCAAAGATCGGCGGATAGACAATCAACTCCATCAGGAACGAGGTGAGGATTCCGCCGATCATCGGGGCCGCGATGCGCTTCATGACGTCGGCGCCCGCACCGACCGACCACATGATGGGCAACAGGCCGAACAACATGCAGGCCACCGTCATAACCTTCGGGCGAAGGCGCTTGACCGCGCCATTCACGATTGCCTCGCGCAGGTCGTCCCAGTTACGCATCAGTCCTTTCTTCTGCGCCTCGTGATAAGCGAGATCCAGGTAGAGAAGCATGAAGACGGCCGTCTCGGCGTCAACTCCGAGCAACGCGATCAGCCCGACCCAGACGGCAATGCTCATGTTGTAGCCGAGCAGATACAGGAACCACACGGCGCCGATAGCGGAGAACGGAACCGCCAACAGGATGATGAACGTCTTCACCGCCGATCCGGTGTTGAAGTACAACAGCAAAAAAACGATGAAGAGCGTAATCGGCACCACCAGCTTCAGCCGCTCGCGTACACGCTCCATGTATTCGTACTGGCCGCTCCAGACGAGCTGATATCCGGCTGGCACTTTCACTTTTTCCAGCACGACCCGCTTTGCGTCACGCACGTAGCTGCCGATGTCGCGTCCGGAAACGTCCACGTAGACATAACCGCTCAGGCGGCCATTTTCGTCGCGAATCATGCCCGGCCCGGTCTTCATGCTGATGTCGGCGATCTGTGCCAGCGGAATCTGCGCGCCCGATGGTGTGTTGACCAGCACGCGCTGCAGCGCCCCGACATCGCTGCGGTAATCGCGCATATAGCGAACGTTTACGGGATAACGCTCGCGACCTTCAATCGTCGTGCTGACCTGGTCGCCACCGACGGCCGACATCAGCACGTTCTGCGCGTCATCGATGGTGAGACCATAACGTGCGAGTTGGTCGCGCTTGAGATCGAAATCCAGGAAGTATCCGCCCGCCGTGCGCTCGGCAAAGACGCTGGTCGTCCCCTGGATATCTTTCAAAGCCTTTTCGATCTCTTCGCCGACTCGTTGAATCTCGCCAAGGTCGGAACCCAGCACCTTGATCCCGAGAGGCGTCCGGATGCCTGTCGTCAACATGTCGATGCGCGCCTTGATGGGCATCGTCCAGGCATTGGCAACGCCGGGCATGGCCAGCGCCTCATTCAAACCGCCCGGGCCGTAAATCAGCTCCTGAGTGGTCTTGTGATCCGGCCAGAAGCGCCGGAAGAATGGCTGTATGCGCTCGGGCGCCCGCTTCGAGTACCAGCGCTCCCGCTTCGGCCATTCCTCACGCAGCTTCATCACGATGACGGTTTCCATCATCGAGTAGGGAGCCGGGTCGGTTGCGCTCTCGGCGCGCCCGGCCTTGCCGAACACGCTCTCAACTTCAGGAAAGCTGCTGATGATTTTGTCTTGCATTTGCAGTAGGCGAGAGGCTTCGGTCACCGATATACCCGGCAGGGTCGTAGGCATGTACAGTAGCGTGCCTTCGTCGAGCGGCGGCATGAATTCCGAGCCGAGCTTGAAGAACACGGGCACGGTGATCGCCATCGCCAGCACGGCAGCGCCAATCGTCACCCACTTATACTCCAGCACGAACTCAACCACAGGGTGATAGATCTTCATCAACGGGCGACTGATCGGATGGTTTTCTTCGCTGTGGATTTTGCCCACAAGGATGGCATTGACAATCTTGGCCAGCCACTTGGGACGGAACTTGTAGTTGTCCATGTGGGTGAAGAGCAACCGCATCGCCGGGTCGAGCGTAATCGCCAGTACCGCGGCGATGATCATCGCGAAGTTCTTAGTGAAAGCCAATGGCTTGAACATCCGGCCTTCCTGCGCTTCCAAGGTGAACACCGGCAGGAAGCCAACTGCGATCACCAGCAACGCGAAGAAGCTTGGTCCGCCCACTTCCTTTACCGCGGAGACGATCACGTTCCGGTAGCTGCCCGGCCGGCCATCCGCTTCCCAGTGCTCCAGTTTCTTGTGCGTCTGTTCGATCACGACCACGGCGGCGTCCACCATGGCGCCGATGGCGACCGCGATGCCGCCCAGCGACATGATATTGGCGGTCATTCCCGACATCTGTATCGGGATAAACGCCAGCACGACCGTAATCGGAATCGTAACGATGGGGATGATGGCGCTCGGGAAGTGCCACAAAAAGACCATAATCACCAGGCTCACCATGATCAGTTCTTCAATCAAGGTGTGCTTGAGGTTGTTGATCGAGCGGTCGATCAGGTCCGAGCGGTCATAGGTATTTACAATCTTCAACCCCGGCGGTAAGGTCGGCTGAATATCTCTGATCCTTGCCTTGACGCGCTCGATCACCTTATGAGCGTTCTCGCCAAAGCGCATGATCACGACGCCGCCAACCGCTTCCCCTTTGCCATTCAGTTCGCCGACGCCGCGGCGCATGTCAGGCCCGAATGTGACAGTCGCCAGAT
The DNA here is from genome assembly GCA_050015355.1 of Candidatus Korobacteraceae bacterium. Lineage (GTDB taxonomy): Bacteria > Acidobacteriota > Terriglobia > Terriglobales > Acidobacteriaceae > CAWBRT01. Next base: position 24,658 of record JBEKBO010000021.1, read on the forward strand.
CGCCGACTCGCACTGGCGTGCCGCTCTGCGGATTTACCATGACAACGATATTGCGGATGTCGGCGAGCGATTTGATATAGCCCCGTCCGCGCACCATGTACTCGCGGCTGGAAAACTCGACCAGCCTGCCGCCGACATCGTTGTTCGACTTCTGGATCGCGTCTGACACCAGGTTGATCGGAATCTTGTAGCCGAGCAGTCTGTTGGGATCGATGTTGACCTGGTACTGCCGTACAAATCCGCCGACCGGCACGACCTCGGCGACTCCAGGAACAGACTGCAACGCATAACGCAGGTACCAATCCTGGTACGAACGCATCTGTTCGAGGCTGTACTGGCCGCTGGTATCGACCAATGCGTACTGATAGACCCAGCCGACAGCGGTGGCATCTTTTGCCAACTCGACGTTGACCCCTTTGGGCAGCCTCGCAGTCACCGAGTTCAGGTACTCGAGGGTGCGCGAACGCGCCCAGTAAATATCCGTGCCCTCGTCGAAGATGATGTAGATATAGGAATATCCAAAGTCCGAGAAAGCCCGGATGTCTTTCACCTTCGGCATGCCAAGCAGCGCGGAGGTGATCGGGTAAGACACCTGATCTTCCATGATGTCAGGGCTGCGGTCCCACTTTGCGTAGACAATGACTTGAGTGTCGGAAAGGTCCGGGATCGCATCGAGCTTCGTGTCCTTCATCGAATGCCAGCTGAGCACGGCGGCAACACCGATAAACAGGAACACGAGGAATTTGTGCTCGGCGCTAAACTCGATGATCTTGTTAATCATTGTGGCCTCGCTTCGGGCATCAGCCGCCACTCGGTGATCTTGTTAATCATTGGTACCTCGCTTGGGCCATAAGTTCCGTATAGTTCAGCAGCACGCCGCCATTCTGGCGGATGAACGCTTCCGCATCGCTTCTTTTCTCGAACGTAAACGCCCCCGGCGAGCACCGGTCGAACGCAAGATGATCGGAATGTTTGCTTTCGTCCATTCGCGCCATGTCGTGCGTACAGGCAACGGCACGACTGTCATCGACGTAGAATGCTTTGGCTGGGTCGATCGTCTTGCCCGTGGGATAGTCGTGCGCTTCGAGCAAACGCACCGGCTTGTGCTGCTGGTTCGCCTCGGTCACGGCGCAACGCGCACAACATACTTGCTTCTTGCGTCCGGAAATCTCGGCCGTCACGCTGAGATGGGGATCGAGCGGCCGCTGGCAGAAGCCACACGTCTTGTTTGCGCTGGATTCGGCGAACCAGTAAGCGGCGCTGCCCATGACCAGGAAAATCGCCACGAGAACAATGAGGGTTGTACGCTTTGACGCTTTCGTGTTTGCGCGGCTTTCGCTCATAGTCTCTCCTTATTGCATCTCGCCCGTGGCGCTCTTCATGCGGCTTTCGGAATCGATCAGGAAGTTGCCGGAGGTCACGATCGTCTCGCCGGCTTTCAGTCCGGAAAGGATCACGACATTACCTTCCACCGCGGGGCCAAGCGTTACTTTGCGCGGTTCGAAATTGCCGCCTTCGCGCACCACAAACACGGTCTGCTCGTTGCCGGAATTGAGCACTGCATCCTGCGGAACCAGGATTTTGTTGCCGTAGTCGACCTTGATCTGGACATCGGCAAACATCTGCGGCTTCAGGTCGAAGTTCGGATTCGGAAGCTCGATCCGCACCTTAGCCGTATGCGTCGTCGGGTCCATGGACGGATAGATATAGGTAATCCGTCCGGAGTAGGTTTTGCCCGGATAGTAGCTCAGTTGCAACTGCGCCTTCTGGCCAACCTTCACAAAAGGCAATTCGTACTGATAGATGTCGGCCGTCGCCCAGATATTGGAAAGATCGGAAACGACGTACAGATCCATCTCTGGAGTTACCGAAACATTCGGAAATACCTTCCGGTCCGTCACAAATCCCGTGATCGGGGAATAGATCGTCAACGTCTTGCTGACTTCGCCTGTCTCATCCAGCTTTTTGATCTGCGCGTCGGAGATATCCCACAGCTTCAAACGTTGCCGCGCGGAACGAAGCAAGGACTGTGCTCCCTGCGAAACTTCCTGGTATGGTGCGCCGCCGAGTGTTCGCTCGCCACGCTTGGCAATCAGGTATTCCTCCTGCGTGGCGACCATGTCTGGGCTGTAGAGCGTGAAAACCGGTTGGCCCTTCCTCACAAGCTGGCCCACGAAATCGACGTAGACCTTTTCCACAAATCCGGGAACCTTAACGTGAATGTGGGCAATCCTCCTCTCGTCGGGAACGATCTGCGCCGTGGTGCGTATGTCGCGCACGACCGGTTTCTGCTCCACCGTCGCGGTCCGTACGCCCATCACCTGCTGCTTGCCGGCCGCGATGTTGACGGTTCCGGCCGCCATGTCCTGTCCGCCGTCGTTTGCGTATTTGGGCACCAGGTCCATGCCGCAGTCGGGTGCCGTGCCTGGCTTGTCAGACTTGTAGGCCGGATGCATTGGGTCGTACCAGTAGAGAATCTTGCGTTCGCCCGGCTTTGACGCACTCCCCGTGGCCGCGCCTTGGCCCGCAGCCCCAGTGGGTTGCTCGTCGGCGTACTTCGGAACCAGGTCCATCCCATCCGGCGCCTTGCCGGGCTTGTTATAGGTATGCTGCGGGTTCATCGCGTCGTACCAGTAGAGGATCTTGCGCTCTCCGCTTGAGTTCGCGGCGCTACTGCTGTTCTGGGCTGAGTGATCGTGCTGGAACGCACCAAGCTTTTTGCCAAAGAGCAACATCAGCGAGATCGTCACTACGGCGACGAGTGCGAGAATCCGGAGAATATTATTTCTTGATTTCATTTCTTCACCGCCTGTGCCTCTCCGGCAGCAACCGCAGCGCTGGCTGGAGAGTTAGGTTGAGAATCTTGTGACCTGTCCGCCGCTGCCGGCGCAAGATCGACGCCCACGAGGCTCTCAATCTGCGCCAAAGCCATGTTGTAATCGGCGACCTGCCGGTAGTAATCCGTTTCGTAATTGAGAAGCGTGCTGAAGTTGCTGAGCACCGTGAGGAAATCGTTGCCGCCAACCTGGTATGCCGACATCGATGATTCCAGCGTCAAAGAGGATTGCGGAACCACGGCTTTCGTGTAGAGATCGGCGAGGTCCCTCGCCGCCTTCGCCGCCAAATAGGCCTGCGTGAGTTCGAATCGGGTTTCGTTGGCACGATCCTCGCGACTCTTCTGCGCGGCTATCACCTCTTCCTCGGCCTGCCGCACGCCCTCCCGTTGCTTTCCTCTGTAGAAGACAGGAACATTGATGGTGAAAGTCGCTCCCTTCATGTCCGGCATGTCAGGGCGTTGCTGGTACATGAACCCGACGCTCAAATCAGGCCGATACTCTTTTTCGGCGAGGTTCACGGCAATCTGATTGCGTTCGACCATCCGCTGTTCACGCTGCAGCATCGGGCTGTTCTTCTCGGCAAGCTGGTAGAGATCGTCGAGCGAGCGGGACGATGGTGTCAGCGCGACATCAGCCGCCGGCGGAAGCGGCGATTCCGGCGGGCGGGCCATCAGCACGTTCAACCGCGCCTGCGCCACTGCCCGCTGCTGTTGCAGGATCGTGATCTTCTGCAACAGCATCGAGACCTCCGTCTGAGACTTCAGCACATCCTGCTGCATAGCCTTGCCAACGCGATAGCGCGCCTCGGAGATCTTCGAAAGCTGCTGCAACAGCTCCTTGTCCTTGAGTGCAACCCGGAGAGCCTTGTCGTAGTAGAAGTAGTCGAAAAACGTCGCCTTCGCCTGACTGGCGACTTTGCGCCGGACACCCTCTTGATCGGCGGCGGAGGCCTCCATTTCCTTGCCGGCGATTTCTCCCTTGAGCCTTAGCTTGCCGGGATAGGGCAGCATCTGCATCGCGGCGACGCTGCGATAGCTGGAGGGATCGCCTTGCTGGGTGCTGAAAGGAGTGGCATTCCCCATCCACCCGACGGAAACCTGGGGATCGGGCAAAGCCCGCGCCTGTGAAATTTTTCGTCGTTGCGCCGCCACCATGTGCGCCGCGCTCTGCACTGCGGGATTGTTCGCCAGCACTTCGCGGACGACAGCATCGAGAGTCAAAACCGTGGCGACCGGTTGAGTCTGATCGGCAGCCGCGGGGTTCCCGGTAAGCGCCGCCTTTTGCGTTTGCTGGGGTGACGGCTGGCCTTGCGCTTTCGCCGGATTCTCTTCCGCTATCAGCGGCGTAGACAGCAGCAATAGCAGGACTGAAAGAAGTCCCCTTGAATTCATGGAGCTAGCTCTCCTATTCGCTAAAGACGATGGGATATGACCGCACTACGTCAGCGAAGAGAGGCCTAGATCAGGAAGGTACAGAGAAGAGCTTGGTGCGAGCCGAGATTGGGTAATCGGGATGGTGACTCGTCGTCAGCGCCGAATTCGGTTGTTGCCAGAAGGGCTATGGTCGAGAGCGGCGGCGTGATTGAAGCTGTTGCACTTGGAGCCTGGAGTTCCGCGGTGCGGATCGGCTTCCCGGAATAAAGATCGCAGCATGACGAGGCTGGATTCTGGCTTTCAAACTGCGTTGTCGGAGCCGCTTTGCCGATCGTCATCATCGGACAACCGGGCGGGCAGTGCATGCCCGGTTCAGCTTTCTCGGGGCATGGCGCAGCAGCCAGCACGGGAATGCTCCCGATGGTCATTACGAGCAAAAGCGCAATGAATTTGAGTAAACGCCCCATGCAACTTTACGTATTCTACGAAATTACTGTCACCAAAAGCCGTGACGAATGTCACCCATGCAATAGAAACGAACCAATCAGCAATGTACCCTCTCCCCGGTCTGCGGGTCAAGATCGTCATTCCCATCATTTAGGAATGCCTTGAAATCGCTGAAGATTTCCAGGGCGGGGATGTCGGGCCGGGAAGCGTACCGGGGACCGGCTACTCTGGAATCCGGGTAAATCCATGATTCTACGGGTTTCTGCACGGAACCGAAATTTAGGCAGCACCTGAGATTGCATTTCTTCCCGGATTGGTGTAGGCTATTTATGTTTGGCTAAGTTCGCTTTCAGCCATGTTGAGCTGGTCCCGCCGATTCATCTGCGTCACCCACTCTCAGAGCAAACGATCTCAGCAGAAACAAACGAAACATACAGAAACAAAGGTAAAACAAAAAGTGGAACAAGGAACAGTGAAGTGGTTTAACGACGCCAAGGGTTTTGGCTTCATCAGCCGTCAGAATGGCGAGGATGTATTCGTCCATCACACGGCAATTCAGTCGAACGGTTTCCGCAGCCTCCAGGAAGGTCAGTCCGTGCAGTTCGATGTCAAGCGCGGCCCGAAGGGCTGGCAGGCAGAGAACGTACAGGTTCTGTAAGACGCAGGCCTAAAAATCAGAGCCCGAAGCTGCAAAGCTTCGGGCTTTTGCTTTGCGGGTGCCCCATTCAAGCGAAGCTTGGGTGGGGCCTTCGATTGATGAATATCAGGCGGGAACTCCTCGGGAATGATCGAGGAGCATATTGCGCAGATTGCCGTCGCCGTCGAATTCCATGTTCCGGGCCGCACCCAGAATCTCCAGCATCGGGTTCTTTGCGATCTCCGGCCTGAGGTTCTCGCTCAGTGCAAGCGTCCCGAGTTCCAGCGTGTTGCGGATCCAGCCCACGGTGACTTCACTCATCTCGAACTTGCCGACCGTTGGCATAATGGACTGCAGGCACTCGCGATCCGTGGGCAGATGGATCGGCGTGCGAATGCTCGCCAAGCCCAGTGATGTCAGCCCGTTGATGCGCGTCGGTTCCCAGTTGGTTTTGTTGACCAGGCGGTCGGTAACAATTTCGGCCATCCCCAACCCTATCGAGTTGCCATAGCTCAGCGGGCTGAGATCGCGAATGAAGATGCGCTCGAAGCTGTGGATGTAGGAATATGGATTGCGCTCGGCTTCGAAGCCGCGGTTCACCACCTTCCAGTCCATGCCGCCACCGCTGATGTGTTTGCCGATCTCGTCGATGACGAGGACGTCGAGATCGACGGGAATGGTCCCCATCCACGACCGCGCCAGCGCCAGGTTTTCTTGTTCGCGTTGCTCCATGTTGCCGGCGGTGACCGCATCGAGTTTTGCCGTGTGGTGATAGGCATCCTCCAGAATCGCCAGCCCTCCCACGATCTTGCCCGAGTTCAGCACCAGGCGGCCTACGCTGCGGATGACATGTTCCAATCCCAGCTTGTACCCGTACATGTGATAGCGCCGCGCACCGGCGAACTTGCCGAGACCGATCGCCATCATCTTGAACAGGCCGCTTTCGATTGTGCCGCTAAAATCGGTGTGCCATTTTGTGCGGTTAATCAGCATCACGCCATCCGCGTCGTAGGCGGCGCGATCCATGAAGGCTTCGATGTTATCTTGCGTCTTACCCAGCGATACCACTTCCAACTGGCTGACGACAGGACACCCCATGTGCTGTTCGTCCACGCCGTAGTGCGCCAGCACATCGGCCTGACCTTCGGCGGTAGCCGCTCCGTGGCTTCCCATCGCCGGAATAATGAACGGGTGCATGCCGCTCTGCTTCCAGTAGTCGACGGCGGCCCGTACTATGGTTGCAATGTCGTTGATCCCCCGGCTGCCGACGCCGATTGCCACGCGGGCTCCCGGCCTTAATTGCGACGCAAAGGGCGAGGCCGCAAGCTGGCGCCGCACTTCGCCGGCGACGTCCGGAATCCGCCGGTCGGGAAAATTCTGGCGAACCAGCAACATGCGAGGAAAGCTGAAGGAAGACATGTCAAGAACTCCTGCCGGGCTGGCGAGCCCCGCTCGCTGGGGTGATGCTACCGGCGGCGGCCTGAAGGGCTGGAGACCGGGTTATGCTCGATTCGCGCGGCCTCCCAGGTATGCAGCGCGGACATCCTCATTATCCCAAAGTTCGTCCGGTCGGCCCTGCATGACGAGGTGGCCCGTCTCCAAAACGTATCCGCGATCGGCAACCGAGAGCGCCATATTGGCGTTCTGCTCGACCAGCAGCAAGGTTGTTCCGTTGCGGCGGATATCGGAAATGACCTTGTAGACCTGCTGTACGACCAGCGGACCAAGGCCCAGCGAGGGCTCGTCGAGCAACAGGATCTTCGGACGGGACATCAGGCCGCGCGCGATCGCGACCATCTGCTGCTGTCCTCCGGAGAGCATCCAGCCAAGCGCATTCTCGAAACTGCGCAGTTCCGGAAAGATATCGAACATGCGTTCGGCATCGGACTGAAGTTCGATGCGCGTAGAGCCCGGGCGATTCGCCCCGCCGAGAATGATGTTCTCGCGGACTGTCAGCCCCGGAAACACTCGCCGACGCTCCGGGACATGGGCGATGCCAAGCCGGAAGATCGACTCGGGAGAATGTCCGGAAATCGTCTGGCCAAGCAAGCGCACGGCGCCGGCCCGCGGTTTCAGCAGTCCCGAAATGACGCGCAGAGTCGTGCTTTTGCCTGCGCCGTTGGCGCCAAGCAGCGCGACGATTTCACCTTCGTCGATGTGAAAAGAGAGTCCGTCGAGGGCCGCAACCTTGCCGTATGCGGCGGTTATATGATCAAGCTCGAGGAGCCGCATTTTCATCCACCTTTCCGAGATAGGCTGCGACCACGTCGGGATTGCGCAGCACGTCTGCCGGCGCTCCGTCGGCGATGTGACGGCCAAAATTCAGCACCGTGATGCGGTCAGCGACCCGTTCCACCAGATGCATATCATGATCGACGATGACGATGGTCAAGCCATGCCCCTTGAGCCGCTGCAACAGCAGAACCAACCCGTCCTTCTCCGCATGGTTGAGGCCCGCACCGGGCTCATCGAGCAGCAGCAGCTTGGGGTTTCCGGCCAGTGCGCGTGCAATCTCGACCAGGCGCTGGTGTCCATAGGACATGCTCCCGACTACCTCTAAGGCGCGAGGGGCAAGCCCGACGAATCCCAGTGCGGCCAAGGCGTGGCGCTCCAGGGCAGCGGCGCCCCCTATCGCATTGCCGGGGCGCTCGGCGCCAACCTTAACGTTGTCCAGCACATTCATGTCCGTGAACAGGCGTATGTTCTGGAACGTGCGGCCGAGACCATGGCCAGCCCGCTGATGAGGCTTGAGATGAGTAATATCTTCTCCATCGAAGTCGATATGCCCGGCTGTCGGCCGATAAATCCCGCTCAGCACGTTCAACAAGCTGGTTTTGCCCGATCCGTTTGGGCCGATGAGGGCGTGCACGGTGTTGCGCTCGACCTCCATGTCAACCTCGTCAACCGCCTTGACCCCGCCGAAATGCTTTACCAGGCCGGATATTTTGAGTGTAGCCGGCCGTTCCTCACGGCCGCCCGGGTGGCCCAGCGTCAGCGGCGGAATGTCGCCGGTCGCCAGCGGCTTGATGGGATAGAATTTCCGCCAGATGGCCGTAACGAAGCCCAGAATTCCGTCCGGCATGAAGACCATGATGAGAATCACGGCACCGCCGTAAACGGCCAGGTAAATGGTCTTGAGAAAGCGCAGCCACTCGGGCAGCATGGTCAGGAGTCCGGTGCCGAACACCGTCCCGAATGGGAAACGGGAGCCACCCAGCAGAGCCATGGTGAGGAACACGACCGACTCGCTGAAGCTGAACTGATCCGGGCTGATGTAGGAGAACCCGCCGGCAAAGAGGCCGCCACCGAGCCCTCCCAATAGCGCCGAAAGCGTAAAGGCAGTGACCTTCGTTCGATACGTGTCCACGCCGATGACACCGGCGGCGAGTTCGTTGTCGCGTGTGGCTCGCATGGCGCGGCCCAACTTGGTTTTGCGCAGATACCACACGAGGTAACCCACAAAATAGAGGCCGGTAACGCAGAGACCAAGATAAGGACCGCTCTCGGCAAAACGGGATGGGCGGCCGATTCCGGAGATGCCGTCGGGGCCGTGCGTGAACTCAACCCAGTTCGTCAGCACCAGGGACAGGATTGTCTGGAAGCTGATTGTCACCATGGCGAGGTAGTGGCCGCCAAGCCTCAACGACATGAGACCGAGCGCCGCGCCGGCCACGCCGGCAACCGCCAGCCCGACCGCCAGAGCAACCCAGAATGGCAGACCGAAGGTTGTGGTTCCGAGTGCCACGCCGTAAGCGCCGATGCCGAAGAACGCGGCCTGTGCCAAGTTGATCTGCCCGCTGTATCCGAGCACGACCGTGAGCCCCAGCACCGCAATCGCATAGGTGGAGGCTTGCATCAGCAGATTGAGCGTGTATGCCGGGAAGGGCGTCAGGGTGACGAATGCGATGGTGGCCGCAGCCGCGGCGATATAAGCGCCAGTGCCGAAAACCTTGCCCTTGGTAATCCCCGCATTGGAGGCCGTTCTGGAGGTTCGGTCGCTCATGCTTTCTCCGCAATCCTTTCGCCGAACATGCCTTGTGGTCGGAACAACAGAAACACAAGCAGAACGAGGAACGCAAAGGCATCCTTGTAAGGCACGGAGATGTAAGCCGCGCCGAAGGTCTCGACGACGCCAAGGGCCAAGCCTCCGACAACCGCCCCGGTTACGTCGCCGAAGCCACCGATGATGCTGGCGGCGAATGCTTTGAGCGCGATGGATGAGCCCATGCCGACTGAAACAAAAAGGATCGGCGCAACAAGAATCCCGGCGAGCCCACCCAATACAGAACTGTAGATGAAGGTGATCATAATCATCAGGGCCACGGGAATGCCCAGCATGCTCGCCATTTCCTTGTCCTGCGAGGTCGCCTGCATCTTCTTGCCGAGCAGCGTGCGCTCGAAGAGCAGATACTGGAAGCCAACCATCACGATGGTGACGGCAAGAATCATGAGGTATTGCGTATCGAAGAACACCGGCCCAACGCTGAAGCCCTGCGACTCGAAGATGCTCGGCAGGGTCTGCGGCTGCGGGCCGTAGGCGGCAAGCACGCCATTTTCCAGGAGAATCGACGCGCCGATCGTGCTGATGATGACCGGAAGGAAGCTGCGGTTGCGGAGTGGATAATAAACCCCAAGGTTAAATAGTGCGCCAAAAGCGGCCATGGCAGCGACCGTGATCAGGATGCCAAGCCAGTAGGGCAGCCCGAGATTGATTAACAGCACTGTCATCGAGAAAGCACCCAGCATGGCAAAATCGCCCTGGGCAAAATTGACCACGTTCGTCGCTCGATAGATCAATACGAACCCCAGAGCCACGAGCGCATAAATACTGCCAATGCCAAGCCCGGTGAAGAGAAGTTGGAGTGCAGTTCCCATAGGCCACCAAAAAGCGGGCGAATAGCGACTCGCCCGCACGGTTCAATGCGTTTATGCGCTTCTGCGCTGGCTGCGATCCCTTTCAACCCGCGGCGCGATAGGACGCCTCGGGGAAAGTTGAAACATGTTGGTTAGTCTTTGAAATCAATGTGCTTGTCAAACACAATCGTTCCGCCGACGTTCTTCACCACGTTATAGCCGTGCAACCCATCTCCATTCTGGTCGAAGTTGTAGGTTCCTTCGGCGCCTTTGTAGTCCTTGATCGCGAGTATCGCCTGCCGGATCTTCGCGGGGTCGGTGCTCTTGGCGTTGTTGATGGCCAGCGCCAGCACGTGCATGCCGTCATAGGCCCAGGCGCTGAAGTGATCGGGCCTCACCTTGTAAGCGGCTTCGTATTTGGTGGCGTATGCCGTGGCGGCGGGGCACGATTCCCGGTTAAAGTCGGCGACGGCGAAAGTGCCGTTCAGCGCCGAACCCGCAAGCCGAAGGGCGGTGGTGGATATATTGGTTGCCGAACCAACCCAGGGCATGGTCACGCCCACTTGGCGGAGCTGTTTCGCCAGGATGCCAAGGTCCGTTTCAAAGGGAACGTAGCTGGCCAGGACATCGGCTCCGGAACGCTTAACGGCCAGCGCTACAGGGGTGAAGTCCTGCGAATTGTTGGTATAGCCTTGGATCAGAACCGGCGTGATGCCCATGCTCTTGAGGTTTTCGACCAGGGCCTTCATGCCGCTGGTGCCAAAGGTGTCCGTGGAGTGCACGATCGCCCATTTTTTCTTGCCGAGCGATTTGACACCATATTCGGCAATCACTCGGGCCGAATAGGAATCGTTTGGCCGGAAGCGGAAGTACCACGGATTCCCCATATGGGTAAGCGTAGGATCCGTCCCGCCAATCATTACCGGCTTGCCCACCTTCAACACGTCGGGCGACATGGCATTTACCTGCGTGCTCCGGATTGAGCCAAGGAACCCGACGATTTCCTTGTTGCCGACCAGCTTGCTGAACGCCATGATAATGCCGGGATTGGTCGTCTGATCGTCTTCAATGATCAGCTCAACCGGTTTGCCGAGAACCCCTCCTGCCTTGTTGATTTCCGCTACGGCGAGCTTGGTGCCCTGTATCTGATAGCTACCTATCTCGGCGGATGGGCCTGTGAGCGGCGCGACCACGCCGATCTTGATCGTATCGGCCGCTTGCAGAGTCAAGCCGCCGACAATCATCGCGGCGGCGAGCCCGAACACAGCAAAAGTAATCCATTTGCGCATGGTTTATCCCTTTGAGGTTATGAATTTGCAAAATTGCGGCGAACAGAACAGATATCAAATTTCCACCGTCATGTAAAGGTCGCAATCACACTGCACGGATCGATCCTTGGTTGCAGGATTGCCGTATACCCCACGAAGTAGCCGGGTTTACGGGGCCCCCGGCAAACGCTTGGCGTTTGCCGGGGTGACATCCAAGCCCGGCGCTGATACTTAGGGTACACCGACCGTGGAATTGCGCTAGTCAGTAAAATCTATGTGCTTGTCGAACACAATAGTTCCGTTATTGTTCCTTACAATGTTGTAGCCGTGTAGTCCATCCCCATTCTTGTCGAAGTTGTAAGTGCCTTGGGCGCCCTTGTATCCCTTGATCGCGAGTATCGCCTGCCGGATTTTCGCGGGGTCGGTGCTCTTGGCATTGTTAATAGCAATCGCGATCACATGCACCGCGTCATAGGACCAGGCGCTGAGAAAATCAGGCGCCACTTTGTAAGCGGCCTCGTACTTGGTTGCGTATGCCTGCGAAACAGGGCTTGAATCCTTGTGGAAATCGGACACCGCGTAGGTCCCGTAGAGCGCAGGTCCGGCAAGCCTGAGCGCCGTTATGGTTACGGCTGAAGGCGAACCGACCCACGGGATGTTGACGCCGAGCTGCCGGAGCTGTTTCGCGAAGATACCCAGATCCGTTTCATAGGTCATATAGGAGCACATGACGTCAGCTCCCGAACGCTTGATGGCGAGGGCCACGGGTGTGAAGTCCTGCGATTGGTTCGCGTAGCCTTGCACCAGAACCGGCTCAATGCCCAGATTCTTGAGAGCCGCCGTTAGAGCCTTCATGCCGGCAGTGCCGAAAGCGTCGGTGGAGTGGACGATGGCCAGCTTCTTCTTGCCGAGCGTATTGACTGCATAGTCGGCGATCACACGGGCCGAGTAGCTGTCGTTCGGGCGATAGCGGAACAGCCATGGGTTACCCTGGTGCGTGAGTTCGGGATCGGTACCGCCGATCATCACCGGCTTGCCCACCTTGAGCACATCGGGTGAGATGGCCATCATCTGGGTGCTGCGGACGGTCCCGATGAAAGCTGTGATGTCCTTGTTGCCCGCAAGCTTGCTGAACGCCATAACCGCTCCGGGGTTCGTGGTCTGATCATCCTCGGAAATCAGTTCGATCTGTCTACCAAGTACCCCTCCGGCCTTGTTGATCTCTTCGACCGCGAGTTTTGCTCCCTGCATTTCATAGCGTCCGGCCTCGGCAGCGGCGCCGGTGGTCGGCGCTACTATACCGATCTTCAGCGTATCGGCTGCGTGGAGATTGACGGTGCTTACAGCCATTCCGGCGGCGAGCCAGAGCAGGGCGAGAACTGACAGCTTGCGCATGATATTTCTCCTCTTGAGATTTGCTTGACCCGTGGACGATGAGGCGAGTGCACCAGAGATATCAGATGTCTGTTGCTCTGTAAAGTCCAAAGTCTGCCGACTGCGCGATGTAAGCGGTCCGGAACGGGTGTGGTCTCGCGGCATTCGTTAAGTTGCCGCACAACAGAGCCGCTTAACAGGGCGCGGAAAGCGCGCTCGCCGCATTCTCATACCACCGCCGCCGAAGGCCGGTTTTTTCAACCGCTCGCGCCGGCCTTACAAAGCTCTTACATGTTTCTTCCCAAGGGTTTACAGCAAGTCTCCGCGAATTGTGTTCACATGGTCCTCGTGATCAAGGAGTGGATTCAGCATGCATGAGCCAAGGGTGATTACTTCGGTTAGTCAAGTGCCGCTCGTTCGAGAAGCCAGGATTAAGACCGTGATCGTGGACGACTCAGCCCATTACCTGGAAGCGCTGTGGTCTCTGCTGGAGTTCGGGAATTTAGTCGAAGTAATTGGAACAGGGATGAGCGGCATGGACGCGGTCTGCGCGGTCGCCGACCTTGATCCCGACCTGCTTCTGATGGATGTTCACATGGATCCGATGAGCGGTCCTGCCGCCGCGATGGTCATCGCCGCGATGTATCCCAGGACGAAAGTGATCTTGATGTCGGCGGAGGACTCGCAGCAACTACGCGCGGAGTGCCTTTCCTGCGGGGCACACTCGTTCGTCTCAAAGGCGAACTTCATAAAAGAGTTTCCGGTTGCCGTTGACCAACTGGGTCTGCGCGGATGTCGTCCGACGGCGCACTGAGCGACAGCTAAACCACCGTGGTGCCTGCATCGCGGCAGACAAGTCTGCGCGAACCTCAATAGATATGAAGATCAGTAGAAAGAAGAAGGAGAACGAATGAAAAGAGCAATGACGGCAGCTTTGATCGCGCTTGCGGTGGCAAGCACGCTTCTGATTGCACAGACACCGCCGCCGAGCCCGGCAACCATGGTGGCCCATCGCGTGGATTTCATGACGACGGTGCTGAATCTCACCTCCGCGCAGCAGCAGCAGGCGACGACCATCTTTACGAACGCCGCGGCCGCCGAATCCGGGGTGCACGAGAGCCTCAAGACTGCGCGGCAGAGCCTCAAGACCGCCGTCACCAACAACGATAGTGCGGGGATCGACCAGGCAGCGGCTACGATTGGCAGCCTGACGGCCCAGCTAACCTCGCTCCAGGCCAAAGCCAATGCGGCTTTCTATCAGATCCTCACCGCGGATCAGCAGAGCAAGTTGGCGAAGCTGGAATCCCAGCACGGCCCGGGCGGTCGCCCTGGTCCGCCTCCAGGTGGTCCCGGCGGACTCGGTTTCGCGCATTGATGAAGCAGGGCGGGTATCAACATGCCTGCCCTTTTCGTGCGCCAACTTCATCTAACCGTTGCTGACCCGATTGTTTGCTTCATAATGGATTGCGCGGTATTTCATGGTTGCAGAGCTGTGTTTTCATGAAGTCATTTCTCAAAGTCCGGTTCTCGTGGTCAGCCGTTGTCGCGGGTCTGGCGGTAATCCTGATCGTGCTCGCCGTGCTGGAGTACCGGTGGAGCAGAGACGTCAGTGAGGCGGCAAGCGTGCGGATGCACGCTAGTTTACAGGCCTCGATCATGGCATTCCGGCAGGATCTGTACCGTGAACTTGCAGGTATCTGCCTGCCGTTACAGCTCATCCCGCCAGCCGATGCTCGCGATCGCTGGCCGCAGTATGCGCGGCAAGTGCAAACCGCGCAACACGCGGCGGCCGTGCCGCAGATGGTGGCGAACGTATTCGTGTGGAGCACCCGCGCCGATGGTTTTTCTCAGCTTCGACGCATGGATTCCGGTAGCGGGCGTTTCGAAGCCGCCGAATGGCCGGCGTCGTTTCAGCAACTGCACGAAACCCTGCGGTCGTTTTTGCCGGACTCGGCTGCGGTTGCTTCGCGGCCGGCTCCGTCGGATACTTCACCGAATCCTCGCTTGGAACGTCTGCGTGGACCCGGTCTGCGCGCGCCGTGGGCGTTTGCAGAAAGCGTTCCAGCGCTCGCGTATGCGGCGGTCGCTCCGGATGATGCGAACCATGCGCAATCGCCCACTGTGGAGCGAACGATTGATTGGGTCATCATCGAATTGAACGCCGGCGTGTTCCAGCAGCACGTGTTGTCAGAGCTTGCGGAACGGCATTTTAGCGGCCCTTCGGGCTTTGTTTATCGGGTGGCAGTTCTCGGCGGCCAGGGCGGCGGCAGCGTCCTTTATTCTTCGGATTCGGATTTTGGCAAGCCCGGCAGTGGTGCGGCGGATGCGGTTATCAACCTCTTTGGCCCGCCCTCCGGCTCCATGGGGCAAGGGCTTGGCCCTTTTCTCGCGCCTCCCGGACGGCCGCAAGATGGAGGTCGTTTCAGGGGCCCGGAGTTTCGCGCGGGTTTTTCGGGCCTGGTAAGAATCGAACCGTTACGCCTGTCGCCCGACGACAGGGGCTGGCAACTCGTCGTGCAGCACCGTGATGGTTCATTGGAGGCGGCGGTGGCTCGTTTGAGGCGCCGGAACCTGGTGATCGGGTTCGGCGTGCTGCTGGTGATGGCGGCTACCATGGGAATCCTGATTGTCACCACGCACCGCGCGCAGCGTCTCGCGAAATTGCAGATGGACTTCGTGACCGGCGTCTCTCACGAATTGCGCACGCCGCTGGCGGTCATATCCTCGGCGGCGGATAATATCGCGGATGGAGTGGTGGACAACAAAGAGCAGTTGATGCGCTATGGCAAGGCGATCAAAAGCCAGACCCGCCAACTCATCCAGTTGGTTGAGCAGATCCTGCTGTTTGCGGCTACACGAGAGAACCGGTATCAGTACCAACTGCGCGTGCTTGAAGTGCAGGAGATTCTGGACGCCGCTTTCGGCGCCACCGCGGGGCTGATCCACGCAGCGGGAATCGAGATCGAGCAACAGGTCGAACCGGGGATGCCGCAGACTGTCGGCGACCTGGCGGCTCTTTCGCAGTGCTTGCAGAACCTGATAACGAACGCTGTCAAGTATGGCGGTACGAATCGTTGGCTCGGAGTCCGGGCCCTGTCCGCACCGGCCGACCATGAGATTCAAATCGCGATCGAAGACCGCGGAGCCGGCATTTCCGCCGCCGACTTGCCGCACATTTTCGAGCCGTTTTATCGTAGTCCTTCCGTCACTGCCGCGCAGATTCGCGGCACAGGGTTGGGGCTGCCATTGGCAAGAAGCATTGCCGAGGCCATGGGAGGGAGGCTAACGGTCACGAGTGAACCGGGGAAGGGCAGCAGCTTTGTTTTGCATCTGCCCATCGCGGGCGCGGTGAAGCGCACGGGCGTGGAAGAGACCTTGCCAACGGAAGCGAAGATTGTTTAAACACTAGCGTAGTGTCCCAAAAGTTTGTGACATAACTCAGGGTGTCATGCTGAGCGAGCCGGGGCCCCCGGCGACGGCCGCTTTTGCCGTTGCAGGGGTGGAGTAGCGAAGCATCCCTAGAAACTGTCCCACCCCGCGCCGCTCTAAGCTTTATGATGAAATCCTTAGGCTGTGGCTCAGCCGCACGCCGTGCTGGGATTCTTCGCTCCCTGTGGTCGCTCAGAATGACAAACAAAGAGTTACTATGAGAATTTCCGGGACAGGACTCTAGCATGGACGAAAGCATCCTTTTGGTTGAAGACGAAGAAGCATTGCGCATGACGCTCAGCGATCGCCTGCTCAGCGAAGGCTACAAGGTGGATTGCGCGGGAGACGGGGAAGAAGGACTGCAATGCGCCATGCAAGCCACCCACGATCTCATCATTCTGGACATCATGCTGCCGCGCAAAAACGGATTCGACGTCTGCCGTGATGTTCGGCAAGCCGGACTCGCAACGCCGATCCTGATGCTGACGGCTCGTGGGCAAACGGTCGACAAGGTCATTGGCCTGAAACTGGGCGCCGATGATTACCTGACGAAGCCGTTCGAAATGATGGAGCTGCTGGCACGAGTCGAAGCCCTGCTGCGGCGTGGACGAAAGAGCGCGCCGGGGCCGAATGCAATCTGCCAGGTCGGATCGCTTCGCATCGACCTGCGCGGTACCGAGGTTACGCGAAACGGCAGCGTCGTCAACCTCTCGGCTCGCGAGTTTCAGCTTCTGCGATACCTCGTCGAGCGTCGCGGAGCAACCCTCTCCCGCGAGGAGATTTTGAAAGAAGTGTGGGGCTACAGCGCGGAGACCTTTACCCGTACAGTCGATGTTCACATCGCCAGCTTGCGGCAGAAACTGGAAGATAACCCTAAACAGCCGCAAATGATCCTCACCGTTTCCGGGCTTGGCTACAAGTTTTCATCCTAAAGCCGGCGGCTATATCATTCCTGAGAGGAGAAAAGATGGAACCGTTCCGTTATCACGTATTTGTCTGCACGCAGATTAAGCCGGAAGGAGTGACGTCTTGTTCTGCGAGCGGCTCCAAACGCGTTCTCGACGCCCTTAACCGCGAGACGCAATCGCAAGGGTTGGAGAATGAGGTTCAAGTCACTACCTGCGGCTGCCTTGGGCTGTGCGATGACGGGCCGATTGTCATCGTTTATCCCGATGGTGTTTGGTATCGGCGGGTTATGCCGGAAGATGTGCCCGAGATTGTCTCTGCCCATCTGGGAGCCGGCAAAGTGGTGGCACGCCTGGAGTGGACCGACGCGACAGCGATGAAGGCCAAGTCGCTGGAACATCGTGAACACGTCAGAGCGGCACAGCGCGCGCGCGAGCAGGCGGGAATGTTGCCGGAAGATCTCGACAATCTCATTCGCGCCTACTGGCCGAGCCGCGTAATGTTGACGGCGCTCGAACTGGATCTGTTCACCGCCGTGGGGGACGGTGCTTCGGCGGAGGTCGTCGCCGGCAGGTTGAAGACCAGTCCGCGCGCCACGGAAATGCTGCTGAACGCAGTCGCGAGTCTCCAACTTCTAAAGAAGACCGACGGCAGTTTCCAGAACACTACGGCCAGTGCGCGATTCTTTACGCAAACTTCGAAGGACAATGCCCGCGGCGGCCTTTTGCACATGGCCAACATCTGGCACAACTGGTCGAACCTGACCGATTGCGTGCGCCAGGGCACGTCTGCCAGAGCCGCTAAACCCGCGGGCGACTGGACGCGAAACTTCATCGCGGCCATGGACCGCATCGCCAACGAGCGCGCCCGGCACCTGCTGAAGGCGCTTGGGAGCGAAGGAATCCGCCGCATCCTGGATCTGGGGGGCGGTTCGGGCGCGTATTCGATTGCGTTCGCTCGCGCTACCCCCGGCGTTCAGGCCGAAATACTGGATATCCAGGAGGTCGTTCCACTTACACAGGATTACGTTCGCAAGGCGGGCTTAGCCGATCGAATTAAAGTTCGCGCGGGAGACATGCTGAGCGATGACTTCGGTCGTGACCACGATCTCGTCCTGTTGAATGCGATCTGCCACATGTTTTCCGAGAAGCAGAACCGCGGCCTCTTCCGCCGCGCTTACCAGGCGCTGGGCACGAATGGCCGTCTGGTGGTGCAGGATTTCATCCTGGAGCGCGACAAGACTTCGCCGCAATTTGCCGCGCTTTTTGCGCTTAATATGCTGGTCGGCACGGAAGCCGGCAGCAGTTACAGTGAACCGGAATACGCGGATTGGCTGCGCGCAGCCGGATTCCGCGAAGTCACCCGTGTGCGGCTTCCCGGACCCAGCGACTTGATGGTTGCCACCAAGTAAAGCGATTGCTTTGCCGTTGGGGCCGGCACGCGCAACTGCGGCGCGTACCGGGGCCCCCGTCGTGCCGTAAAATGCAAGCTTGCACGCTCCCGCTGAATCCGGCCGTCTGTGCGTTGTGCTCGTGGCCACGCGCAATCCGCTCAACATTGGTGCGGCTGCGCGGGCCATGAGCAACTTCGGGTTTCTCCACTTGCGGGTGGTGAACCCGCACGAAGTGGCGTTTCGCGAGGCGCGTTCCGCCGTCGGTGCCGCAGTGGTTCTAGAGCGTGCGGAAGAGTATCGCAGCGTGGCTGAAGCAGTGGCCGACTGCACGCTGGTGGTGGGAACCACCTCGGGCTATCACCGCGAATTGCAGCACTCGCTCCACCGGCTCGAAGAAGGTGCGCAGCTCATCCGCAGCCGTCTGCCATCGAGCAACGTCGCTCTGATGTTCGGTTCGGAGAAGCGCGGTTTGTCCAACGAAGACCTGAGCCATTGCCATTGGCTGCTGCGCATCCCCACGCGCGAAGAACACGTTTCGATGAACCTCGGCCAGGCGGTGGCAGTCTGCCTGTATGAGCTGGTGCGCGAGGCCGGTAGCGGACAGCCGCCTCGAGAGGCAAGCACCGCCAGTTCGGACGACCTTGAGCGAGCCACCGCGCTGCTGCTCGAGGCGCTGCGCAGCAGCGGCTACCTGCATCCGGGTGCCGAGCCTTTGGCGGAGGAAAAAGTGCGCCGCCTGGTCCGCCGCCTGAGCCTGCCCGCGGACGATGCCGAGATTTGGCTGGGCATGCTGCGGCAGATGATCTGGAAGATGCGCTCGGGGCAAGATCCGTCTCGATAAGTCAAAACGCCTTGTTGGTCGCTACGCGGACCCCGCGTCGCTTGTTTCCTGACTTGCAGGCGGCGGTTGCTGAGGACTCTTGACGTGCAGGAGTTCGACGATCGAAGCATTGAGGCGGCCACGGACATCGTACCGCTTATGCGCGCGCGTGATGTAACGGACGATGATCTCGACGCCCAGGCTCGTGGGCTTCAGATTGATGGCCGAAGCGGCGGAGAAACTTTGCAACGCGTGACTTCCGGCGACTGTTTGCCACTCCAGTTCGGCCTCTCGGGCGTCGGTCGCCGTTTCTCGCGTCACTATTTCTTGAATCGCTTTAATCGCGGAATACGGATCGGCGCCCTGCGGCACCAGCACGTCGAGCTGATCCCAAAGCCACTGGCCGGTGGTCGAGAAGTTGAAGTAGTGTCCCTCGACGGCAAAACTGTTTACGAATGCGACCTTGCGGCCGGTCGGGTGCCCCGCATCGCTCCACTGGCCGGTTTCCAGCAGCACGGTGCGAAGAATGCCGATCTCCACGACTTCGCCTCCGATTCCGTTGATCTCTACCCAATCGCCCACGCGGATGCCATTCTTGCCCAGCAGGACGAACCAACCGAAGAAAGCCACGATGAAGTCTTTCAACGCCACCGTTAGTCCCGCGCCGGCCAGCCCTATGATGGTTGTCGTTTGTCCGGGTGCGCCAAAAACTACCAGCAGGATCAGCAGCAGCATCACGATCTGGACGGCGAACTCGGCAACAAATTGCAAGCTGCGCAAACGCTTTTTCTCGGGCGCGAGCTTCTTGCCTAGTCGCCCAATGTAATGAGTTCCAGTCAAGCTAACAAGGCAAATGAGCAGGATCCATAAGGCGCATTGCAGAACACCATGCAAGCTGCTGCGTAGTCTGGAATCAACGAAAGCCACCCACTCGTGATAGATCTCGCTTAGCTCGCGTTCTTCCTGGATGCGCTTGCCGTAGTCAACCAGCGTTTTTGCGCTCTCGCTGAGTTGAAGCATGGCTGCGGCTGCGTCCGGAGCCCCGTCTGTCTTGGCGGCGGACCGTTTCTGCTGAAGCTGCTGCTGCAACTCGTCGTGCTTCTGCGCCAGCGCCGCCACAGCCGCTTCGGATTCTGCGGCCGCGGCTGCCAGCCGGCTTCGCTTGTCTCGAAGTGCTCGCCAGGTGCGGAGATGCGAAACCAGTGTCCATGTCTCACCGAACGGCTCTCCGTTGGGCAGAGTGATACCTGCGTTGTGCGCAGCTTGGTGCTCATCCAACATCCGTTTGAGGGTGGCTTGGACGTCGCCTCCGGCGCGGATCACGTCCTGCTTGGCATCGGCGACCTGCTCCTGATCCAGCGCCACCTGCGCCTTCGCCAATTCCATCCGCTGATCGAGATCCGGCCCGTGCTTTTTTTGCATGGCCTGCTGAAGCTGCTCCACGACCTTCTGGTCGGAAGCGAGACTGGTCTGCGCCTCCGCCAGTTGCTGGCGACTCGCACGCGTCTCTTCCGTTTGCGGAGCGGGATGAGTTTCGGCCTCGCGCATTGCGGTTGCAAAAGCCAAGTCTACGGTGTTGTCCGCAACATCGAGCGCCCGTCTCGCCATGCGGTGTTCTTCATGCGTGTAAGCAAGCGAGGACATGGCGCGAGCAGTTTCGAGCGGACGCTCGTCGACGAGATCGCGCTTGCGAACCACTGCGCGGTCCGCTGGATGCGAGCGGTTTGCCTGCGGCGCGACCGGCCGCGTCAATAGCAACCCAATGGCGGCCATTGCAGCCAACGCCAGCAACCCAATCAAGATCATCCGCTCTCTGCGCTTCATGATTCGTGCGTTCCTTGCCGGTCCAGCCGATTGGCTTTACTCACGTTAGCATAGCAGCCTGCGGCGATATTGCTTACACAGGCGCGGTTTACCTATTAGAGCAGTTTCCTTGTCGGTATATCCGGAGGTATCATCGCCGAGTTGAGTGCCCGGTGGTTTCCCGGAATACACCTTCCGCGAAACCGAACTAGCGTGTGGACCTGATTTCGGTTGACGATGTTTGGGGATTCGTTGGGGGATTACCTGGAGGCAATCGTAGTGGACGCACGTCCTTCAAACAGGACGATGGTTACCCAGTACAGTCCTGTAGGGTATTTGGGGGTACGGGCGTAGCAGGCGCCCACGCTGAAGTGTCCAATGCCATTCAGCGTCGAGAGGCCCGCGACATTCGATGGCAACTGATTCGGGTCCACGG
>JBEKBO010000022.1:0-43865 GCA_050015355.1 Candidatus Korobacteraceae bacterium
CCAAGCCCGCGAGCCGCCCCGCTCCTACCGCGAACAAGCCGAATGTCAGTGGGACCAGGACAGCGGGTCCGACAACATCCAAGCCCACTGTCACTGCCCCCACCACTGGAGGCGGAACGAAGACAGCGGGTCCGACAACATCCAAGCCCACTGTCACTGCCCCCACCACTGGAGGTAGAACGAAGACAGCGGGTCCGACAACAGGCACGCCTGGAGGCCGTCCCGCCCCTACGGCTGCAAGTGGAACGAAGCCAGCGAGTACAACCACAGGGACGCCTGGAGGTCACCCCGAACACCGGGCAAACGCGGGCCTTTCGGGAAGGCCTGCACCCACTGGGAGCCACCAGACTCGGTTGCAGAACGGCAGCGCGGTGCAGAGGCGTCCCAATGGCAGAGTCAGCGATGTGCATGATGCCAGGCGCGGGATGGATGTTCACCGTGGTCTGAACGGGAGCCGGCGCGTCTCGGTGGAGCGCCCTGACCACTCCAGAATCGTTGCCGAGCGGGGCCGTGCGGGATATGTTCAGCGCCCGTATATGTATCACGGGCACGAATTTGCGCGGCGCACATACTACTACAACGGGCGGGCGTATGACCGCTACTACCGCGGGTACAGCTACCATGGCGTCTACATGCATGTGTATGCTCCCTTCCGCTACTACCCGGTTGCGTTTTATGGATGGGCATATAACCCGTGGTTCACGCCGGTGGTATACCCATGGGGTTGGGCTGGCAATCCTTGGTTCGGATATTACGGCTTTTATTTCACCCCCTACCCGGTGTACGCGAGCCCTGCGCTTTGGTTGACGGACTATTTGCTGGCGGCCAATCTGACGGCCGCGTATGCGGCGCAGCAGGAGGTACAGGCACAGGCGGCTGCTCGACAGGCCCCTGAAGGAGCTGCGGCGCTCACGCCGGAAGTGAAACAGATGATCGCCGATGAGGTGAAGAACCAGATTGCTCTGGAGAACGCCGAGGCGCAACAGAATGCCAGGAACCAGGACATCGACCCAGCGTCCAGCAGTATCAGCAGGTTGTTGAAGGATGGTCATACCCATGTGTTCGTGGTTGGTAGCGCGCTGGATGTGGTCGACGCCTCCGGAGCGGAGTGTGCACTCAGCGATGGTGATGTGCTGAAGCTGGTAGCGCCGCCGGAAGCCTCTGACACAGAGGCGAATCTGGTGGTGTTGTCGAGCAAAGGCGGTCTGGAGTGTCGGAAGGCTGCCGTGGTCTCGGTCGCTTTCGCCGACTTGCAGGATATGCAAAACCATATGCGGGAGATTGTTGATCAGGGCCTGCAGGAGCTTCAGGAGAAGCAGGGCAAGGGCGGACTGCCGACAGCTCCACCGTCTGCCATGGCCGCGCCGGTCAATACGGCCTTTGCGCAGAGTGCTCCACCACCAGACGCGAATGCCATTGCCGAGATTAACCAACAGCTAAAGGAAGCCGACTTGGCTGAACAGGATGTTGTCAGCCAGGCACAACTGGAGCCTGGAGTAGCTCCGCCAACTACGGCCGCAGCCCCGAAGACGATCGCGGTTGGACAAAGCATCAACGAGGTGACAGCGATTCTTGGGCCTCCGGTCACGGTGGTCGATCTGGGTTCCAAGAAGATCTACAAGTACAAAGACTTGAAGATCAGTTTCAAAGATGGCAAAGTCGCCGATGTGGAGTAATGCCACCACTCCAAGTGGTCTTTAAGTTGTGCTGCCCCAGCTTGGATTTCGCAGTTTTGGGCCGGGCTCCAAGCTGGGACAAATCAGCACAACTATCTGGTCACTCTGGATGCAGCGAAAGGGAACTGGTGAAGCCCTGCTGAAAAGCGGGGCTTCTGTTTCTTCGTAAGAGAATCTCCACCCCGGCGCAGAACCACAAGCGATAGCGTTTCCTAGTGGACCGGCAAGCAAGCAGCACGTATCCTGATACTTCTTAGCAAACCGCGACGGACAGGAGAGCCGGCTCGGTAATCTCATGCAAGCGGCTCTGTCGGTACAGTCGCGTGCGTGATTGCGGCTTTGTGGGAGAGTTGTAATGCACCGGCTAACAGAACAGAACCTGCAAGAGGGATCGGGATCAGAGCTACTCGGCGCAACCCGCGGTAAATCGCGGTTGGTTCGCATACTCCGGTCAAACTACCTCCTGTTCGCTGTTCTGGCCATTGTCGCCGCCTGTATTGCACACAGAATCTCGCTCGGCGAATTTCACCTCAACTTCGACGAGAGTATTCATGCCATGAGCGGGTACTTCTTCCTGGACTTTGCCCGGGAGCTACCGCTTTCGCATCCGGCGCGCTACGCTTACCTCTACTATGCGCATTACCCTGCGCTGGGCGGGCTTATTCATTGGCCTCCTGCCTTCTATGTTTGCGAGGCGTTAGCCTTCGGAGTCTTTGGCCCCTCGGTGGCAAGCGCCCGCTTCACTGTTCTTTGCTTTTCGCTCCTCGGAATTTTTTTCTGGTATCGCCTGGTGAAGCGGTTTCTGGGCGAATGGCCCGCGGCCTTCTCGAGCCTGATGTTTGCGCTCGTGCCATCGATGTTGTTGTACGAGAAATCGGTGATGTTGGAAGTTCCAGCCCTGGCAGTATCCTCGGCTGCCATCTACTACTGGGTTCGATATTGCCAGGACGAGCGTGTACGGGACCTCTACATCGTTGCCGTCTTCACGGCGGTGGCCGCTCTCATCAAATACACTACGTTCTACCTTGCGCCGTTTTGCCTGCTTACGACGTTCGCAATGAGGAAATGGCGCCTGGTGCTGCGCTGGCGCTCATTGCTTGCCCTGGCAATCATCGTAGCCGCAATCAGCTCCTACTATTACCTGTTGTTCACGCTGCACTGGGGCAGCATGTCAAATTTTACGCATGTGCAGCATAGTAATCCTCTTGCCGGATTTGCCTATTATTGGATCATCGCCCGGGAGCAGTTGGGGTGGCCGTTGTTTCTGTTGTCCATCGCAGGCATGCTGAGCTCGCACTGGTGGGACAAGAGCGGCGGTTCGAAAGTCATGTTCAGTTGGATCGCCGCCTGCTACGTGACTTTTTCAATTTTAGAGATCAAGCAGGGACGCCACGTCCTTTTCTGGGTACCGGCGTTCGTCTACTTCGCTGCCGGGTTTCTCCTAAGCGACCACTGGCCGAAGCCGGTGCGACTGGCAGGGCGCTCGGCCGCTATTTTCCTCAGTTGCTGGGCGATTCTGGCCGGTTGGGCGTTTCAGCGTCCGTACGTGCAAGGATATGCCGAGGTCGCGCAGAAGATCGCTTCCATCAGTGATCGCGGTGTAATCCTGTACGATGCGAATCTCTCCGGCACTTTCACGTTTTTTCTCCACAGGCACGATCCTCAGAGGCGGTTTGTCGTATTGCGCAAGCTTCTGTATGTCTCCCGCATGAAGGAAGAGGGCGGCAGTGTTGAACTGCTCCATACCCGCGAGGAGGTACTTGCGAGCCTGAAGAATTACGGGGTCCGATACATCGTTGTCTCGGAAGGATCGGAACTGGAGGCTCCGGTTCAACAGAAGCTGCGCGATCTGCTAACCAGGCCGGAGTTTCGACTGATTGCCCGGATTCCCATCCAAAGCAACAATATAAACTGGCGTGACAGTGTGGCAGTGTACGAAAATACCGCGCTTCAAATTCCGCAGGATCAACAGCTCAATATCCCGATGTACACGCTGCCGTATGACATCGTCGTACCGTTAAATGACTTGCATGCCTGGTAGAGCACCTGATAGAAGCGCGGGTGTGCTCTGGATAAAAAAATCGAGGGCCACGGGTGTACGGAACAAAAGGCAGCCATTAGAGGATCACAGCGGCCGGAGCTAAGTACCGAGAAACTTAGCCGGATGCTCATTTGGCTAACATGGGGGCGCTTTGGTGCTGGCCGCTCCGACTGGTTGCAGATCGCCCGGGTTCGCCGGCCGTCACTTTATGCTCGCCAGATGACCCCTGCCAGGAAGATAATTTCCGCAAGCAACGTATTCAGAATTTCTATGATCTTTCGCCGGCGTCGGGCAGGGCGGAGGAATCGTTTGCGCTTGACGGAACCGTGGCGGCGCTGGTTTGCGGCTGCCAGGGTGATTCCTTGGGCCGACGCCCAATTACGAGGGTTGTATAGGAGGAAGGGGCAATGTTGGAGCAGTCGCAGCAGCGCGAGCCGGAACTGAGTGTGGACACGCGCACCTTGATGATTCTTGCTTTTTCGGCGACGGCGGGAGTATTGGTCGAGTTCTATGATTTCTTCATCTTTGGATATGCCGCGGCCAGTGCCTTCCCATCGGTATTTTTTCCCAAGCTATCCCCTACCTTGGCCATGGTGTTCTCGTACCTGGCATTCGGAGCTGGCTTTCCGGCCCGGCTGCTGGGCGCGTTCATCTTCGGACACTTCGGAGACAAGACGGGCCGGAAGTATGCATTCCTAATCAACATTCTGATCGTGGGCGTCACCACCTGTCTTACTGGCCTGCTGCCCGGATACGCAAGCATTGGTGTTGCGGCTCCTCTCCTGCTGGTGACGTTGCGGATTGTCCAGGGCATCGGGCTTGGTGGCGAGTTTGGCGGCGCCTCTTCACTGCTGGCGGAATTTGGCGCCAGACGGAAATCCCGCGCCTTCTGGGTGTCTCTCGCCAACATGGGCATTCCCCTGGGCGCCATGGCTGCCAGCACCGTCATGTTCATGCTCAACAAGAGCTTCAAGACGACCGGCTGGCGCGTTGCCATGCTGCTCTCAGCCGTGATCGTGATCCCGGCGCTGCTGGCACGCTACAAGCTCGCCGATACGCCCCTGTTCGAGCGGCTCAAGCAAAAGGATCAGCTCGCCAAGATGCCGAGTTTTGCGGTGTTCAAAAAGCATTCGCGTCCCATCTTTCTGCTCGCG
The DNA here is from genome assembly GCA_050015355.1 of Candidatus Korobacteraceae bacterium. GTDB lineage: Bacteria > Acidobacteriota > Terriglobia > Terriglobales > Acidobacteriaceae > CAWBRT01. Next base: position 4,872 of record JBEKBO010000022.1, read on the forward strand.
CTGGTATCGGCCTTCCAGCAGATGGACGGGTATGTGACTGGAACCTACATCATCTCGTTTCATGCGCTGGCTGGCATTCCGCTGGCAACTACGGCAGTTATCCTATTTCTCAGCCGCATCGGGGATATCGCAGGCGTTGCCATCAGCGGGCCTTTCGCCGATCTCTTCAAGCGCAGAATGGTCGCCTATATCGCCATTGGGTGTACGACGCTTCTCTCGTATCCGCTAGTGATGGCGATTCTGGCCAGAAACATTATGTGGTGCATAATTCTGCAACTCCTGATCACCTTCTTCGGAGTCGGGCTGTTGCACGGGCTCGCACCAATTTTGACCTCGGAGAGTTTTCCGACGAAGTTCAGATACTCCGGCACGGGCATTTCTTACAGCATATCCGCCATTATGGGCGGAATGGTTGCCCCGTCGGTATTGGCGGGAATGATCGGTCAGAATGTTCTTCGCAATTGGCACTGGGTGCCCATCGTCTACGGATTCTACTGTGTGGTGGCCATGGTGGCGCTGCTGTTCATCCGCGAGACGCGGGATATGAGCCTGGAGGAACTCGATCACCAGGAGGACTCGCGCCCCGCGCAGAAAGTGAATGCGTAGGGATGAATGCCTTATGCGCTCACATCAGAGCCGCCTGCTGGTGTGATGTCCGGGGTATTTTGTGCAATAAATGTTGGGGGTGTCATTCTGAGCGACCGCAGGGAGCGAAGAATCCCAGCATTGCGTGAAGTTGAGACACAGCCGAAGGATTTCATCAAAAAGCCCAGAGCGGCGCGGGGTTGGGACAGTTTCTTGGGATGCTTCGCTGCGCTCAGCATGACACTCGATTGTCACGAACTTTTGCGACGCCATACTATCCGGAGGCTGAGATCAGGTATTCCTCGAAGTTGAGTCCTGCCACGCGGATGTAGTCCAGGCGAACCTCCAGCAGGTTCACCAGCGGGACGTGAGTGCCCGGAACGCCAAAGTGGGCGAGAACCAGCTCGACTGGAATCGCGCCTTCCACGGCTGCAACCTTCACCACGTGCTGCCCGGCCGATCCTGCTGGCGCGAGGCGGTCCGTAAATCCGTGCTTGAGCTTCAAACCCTGGGAGAGAAGAAAGTCCAGCACAAGGCCCGCTGCCCGGAAGCCCGCCAGTTCACCGTGGCGGTCTTTAGGATCTTCGGGACCCAGAGCAAGCCAATCGGTCAGCAGCCGGTAGGTAAAACCCCACAAGGGCATGCCGTCCAGGTCAATCGCGGGAAACAACATTTCCCCCGGACGATGCGGCACCGGGCGCAGGCGGTGCTGAGCGGGGTCGCACAGCAGGCTGCGCGGAATCCACACTGCCGCCACCGCTTCGCGCGGATCGAGAACGGTGGGCAGTTTGGCATCCACCCCAAAGACAAAGGGAGCGACCTGCACGAACGGCCCGGTTCTGCGCCGCGCCACCACGATTGGCAACGCCGCTTCCATGTGCTCGCGGCCAAGACGGATGCCGCACTCTTCCTCGAGTTCGCGGAGGGCCGTGTGCAGAGGATCGGCGTCCTCCGGATCGCGCCTGCCTCCGGGAAACGACCAGTGCCCCGACCAGGAATCTTCCTGCCTCTCCGAGCGCCGGATGAACAGAATGGATTCGTCTTGCCCGCGTGTGCGCACAATCGCGACTGCTGCTTCAGCTTCCGTAAGAGTCATCCTCCTGCCTTGGTCGAGAAGCTGTTTCACTACTCAGTTTTGAAGGGGCGCGGCTTCAGCCGCGCCGTTTCCTGACCGCATATTCTCCGGCTTTAGCCGCTGAGGGACCGCCGTTGAGTCCAGTCCGAAATAAGTATGAAACAACTTGTAGAGTCGCATGCGTCGCTGTTACTTTATCCCTTCGATCAACTTGGCCACCCGGTATTCGTGGCGCAGAGTGCGCTTCAGCACGGGGTCGATCATCTCCAGTTCATAGGAATCCGCGTAGATCAGTTGCTTGCCGACCGTATTGATGGTGCCGGAGAAAAACACGCTGTTATTCAGGTGCTCGATTCCCAGCTTTTTGAAAATTGGCTTCCACTCTTCCGGGCTCATCAGAGCCGCCAGAGTGGCGTCCTGGTAGAGCGAGCGCTTGCCGTCCTTGGTTACCCAGCATTTCAGTTGAATCTGGTCCCAGTGATCTTTCACTTCGTCGTAAAGCCAGATCTGTTGCGGAATCATATTGGGACAGGCTTGCTTCGATTTGGCGACGCTGAAGTTCTCCAGCACGCGGTCTGTGTGGTCGCTGCCCACGGTCACATAAGCGATGCCCGCCTGCCACAGAATCGCGTATTCGATTTCGCCGCTGGTCTCGGCATTCTGCACTTGTAAGTATCTGCCGGTGGTCAGGTTGTAGTTCGCCAGCGGATACAGCGTGGGAGTCGTTGTCGGCGCGGGCACTCCCACCTTCGCCAGCTCCTCGATGTGCTCGCGCACGTGCTGCTGGTTGCGCGCCGCATAACCGCCGTTGAAGATGTTCCACACCACCATGCCGATCTTGTCTTTGCTGCCGTTCTTGTAAAGCACTTCCAGCTCAACAATGTTTCTCATCGAATCCTCTCTCGCTCGGTGCTCTAACTATTGTGGTTACACTTCCGCCTGTGCAGCTAATCCATATCTTCTTGATCTTCTTGCAAAACAATAAATGATTGCCGCCGAATAAAAAATGTGTTTCAAACCGGTTCCGGGAAGGTATATCCCACGGACGACAATTCGGGCCAAGCTCTCAACGGCCCCACATCAGCCAACCGCGGGCAAATGTGGGCCACTTCCGAGGGCTCTACGGTTCCGGCAAGAAGTCTTTTTCGGGGGAAGCGCCCGCCGCTGGCGGACCTCCACGGTTGCCGTGCACTTTTTCGTAGGTCTTAATGTACTCGCGAGCCGATACCGCCCAGGAGAAGTCGCGACTCATGCCATTGCGCATCAGCTTTTGCCACGCACGTTGATCCTTGAACACGCCGATGGCGGCGTGTACCGTTTCCAGCAGCGCCTCGCCGCTGTACTCGGAGAATTTGAAGCCGGTGCCTTTGCTGGTAACCGGGTCCCACGGTTCGATGGTGTCGTCGAGGCCGCCGGTGGCGCGGGCGACCGGGACCGTTCCGTAGCGCAGGCTGTAGATCTGGTTCAGCCCGCAGGGCTCGTACCGCGAGGGCATCAGGAACATGTCGGCGCCCGCTTCGATCTTGTGCGCCAACGCTTCGTCGTATGCGATTTTGACCAGAAACTTCCTGGGGAACTGCCGATTGAGACGACGGAACATTTCCTCATACGGCTTATCGCCGCTTCCGAGCACCACCAGAATGAGGTCCTCGTGCGCCAGGCGATCGGCGATGTTGGAGATGAGGTCAAATCCCTTTTGCGCGGCGAAGCGCGAGACGATGCCGATGACCGGCAGATCGGTGGCTGCCGCCGCGCCGAACTGGGTCAGCAGATCACGTTTGCAGGCGGCCTTTTTTTCCAGGCAATCGGCGGAGTAGCGCTCGGCGATGTACGCGTCCTTCTCCGGATTCCACTGCTCGTAATCGACGCCGTTCAGAATGCCCACGATGGTGTGCGAACGGCTGTGCAACACGCCCTCCAGGCCAAAGCCGTATTCGGCGGTTTGAATCTCCTGGGCGTATTTCCGGCTGACCGTGGTGATGAAATCGGAATAGAGCAGCGCGCCCTTCAGCAGGTTCACCTTGCCGTAGAATTCGAGCTTGGCAATAGTGAACAGGTCCCAGGGAAGCATCAGCAGCGGGAGCGTGTCCGGCGGAAATAATCCCTGATAGCCGATATTGTGGATGGTGAACACGGTAGCGGCGTTGCGAAACGCCGGATCGTCGTTATACAACGAACTCAGCAGGATGGGTACCAGCGCCGACTGCCAGTCGTGGCAATGGAAAATGTCGGGCACGCCGAGAATCTTGCAGCCCTCGATGACGGCGCGGCAGAACAACGCGAAGCGCTCGGCGTTATCGTGGTAGTCGCCCAGCGCCGTGCCGTAGAGTCCTTCGCGGTCGAAAAATGGCGGATAGTCGATAAAGTAATATTGAACGTTGTTGTGCAAGCCGCCGTCGAGAATGGAACAGAAACGATAGCGGTCGTCGAAAGGAACCGTGATGCTGGGCACCACGCAGGTAGCTGTTTCGAGCTTGGTTTGGCGGTACTTGGGAAGGAAGACGCTGACCTTCTGTCCCATGGCGGCGAGCGCCTGCGGCAGCGCTCCCACCACATCGGCGAGGCCTCCGGTCTTGGAAAACGGAACGCACTCCGAGGCGACGAACCCAACGTGCATGTCTACCCTCTCCTTACCGGACCAAACCTCACCGGACGAAACAGCGATGCGCCGAGCCGAGTTGGCGTCCCGGCACTTCCTTCTCACAGCCTTGTTGAGTGTAAAAGCAGCGGCCAGGACGGTCAAACATGTCTAACACAGAATCTCACGAGGGCGAAAAACGCGCGTCGCGAAAACCGAAGCTTGGGCAGAACTTCCTGATCGATCACGGCGCAATGCGGAAGATCGTCGACGCCCTTGGCGATGTGTCGCAGCGCACGGTCATCGAGATTGGAGCCGGCAGCGGCGCCCTGACGAGCCTGCTGGTTCCGCGGGCCGGCCACCTGGTTGCCGTGGAGCTGGACCGCGTGCTGGCGGCACAGTTGCGCATGGAATACTCGCGTGAGCCGCACGTCGAGATCATCGAGGCCGACATCCTGACGGTCGATATCCGAACCATGATCGGCAACCGGACCGGGCCGCTGCGGGACTTGCGTCCGAGCGAGCCGCCAAAGGCAAGAGTGGTTGGCAATCTGCCTTACTACATCACTTCGGACATTCTGCTGCGCCTGTTTGGCGAGCACGGCTTTTTCGACCGCCTGGTGATCACGGTGCAGTTGGAGGTGGCCGATCGCCTTGCCGCCTCGCCGGGAACGCGCGACTACGGCTTGTTGTCGGCCACGGCCAATCTCTACGGACGGGTTGAAAAGCTCTTCGAGCTGCCGCCGGAGGCTTTCTCTCCGCCGCCGCAGGTGCATTCCGCGGCGCTGCGCATCGACATTGCTCCCCGCTTTGAGGAGCTGCAAGTCGACGAGCACGGATTCATCGAGTTTCTCAAGCGCTGTTTCGCTCAGAAGCGCAAAATGCTGTCGAACAATTTGCGCGAGCATTTTCGCCCGGCTGTCGTAGGACAATCATTGCAGCAGGCCGGCATCGAGCCGCGAGCCAGGGCCGAAGCCGTCACGCTTGACCGGATGGCCGCTTTGTATCGCATACTAGAGCAGCTTTAAGCCTTCCGCGATTCTGGTCTGACGGCATCGACTGGTGCTAACAGACCCTGGAGGTGAATGGACCATGAGCACTCCGGTACGGCATCCCGCTGTGGCGGGTCAGTTCTATCCCTCGAATCCCAACAAACTGCGGCAGGAGATCGAATCGTTTGTCCAACCCGGGCGGGAGAAGATCCGCGCCCTCGGCTGCGTGGTGCCCCACGCCGGCTACATGTATTCCGGACATGTGGCGGGCGCGGTCTATGCGCGGCTGGAATTGCCGCGCCGCTTTATCATCCTCTGCCCCAATCACACCGGAGCAGGGCAGCCGCTCGCCATCATGAGCCGGGGACACTGGCTGACTCCGCTGGGAGAAGCCGCCATCGACGAGCCACTGGCGGAGGAACTCAAGCGCCAGTTTTCGTCCTTACGGGAAGATGCTGTCGCGCACTTTCGCGAGCACGCGCTGGAAGTTCAGCTTCCGTTCCTGCAACAGATGGTGCATGAATTCACTTTTGTGCCGATCGTGGTCGGCACCGGCCGGCTGGAAGTGCTGACGGAACTGGGATCGAGCCTGGCGCGGGTACTGAAGACGCCGGCCCCAGCGGACGGGCCGAAGCGCGATGTGCTGATCATCGCTTCCAGCGACATGAACCACTATGAAGGCGACGAGCGCACCCGCATCAAGGATCGCATGGCGATCGATAGAGTGCTGGCGCTCGATCCCGCGGGCCTGTGGGAAACCGTGCAGCGCGAACAAATCAGCATGTGCGGATATGGACCGGCGGTGGCGATGCTGACGGCTGCCCGGGAACTGGGCGCCACCAAGGCGGAACTGGTGAAATACGCCACCTCCGGCGATGTATCGGGCGATCGCGACGCGGTAGTCGGTTACGCGGGCATGATCGTGAGCTGAAAAAACAGTTGAACAGGCTGCTGAAAACTGTTCTCCGAGGTGTCATCCTGAGCGCAGCCGGGGGCCCCGGCGACGGCCGCTTTTGCCGTCGCTGGGGTGGAGGAGCGAAGGATCTGCTGTTTGCGTGTGCTGGAAATAAAGCAGATCCTTCGGGCGCGCAAAGCCGGCGCGACCTCAGGATGACACTGCCACGAGTTTTTCGCCAGCGTGTGAAACCGCGCGCGGTCCGCTTCGCCCCGTTTTCCTATTGCGCTTTTTTAGCTGCCGAAGGCTTGCCGGAAGAAGCGGCGCCCAGCTTCTTCAGGCGGTCACGGGCCTGCGTGGCCTCAATCGAGCGTGGATAGCGCTGAATGAGGCTGTTCAACTCGCGCACTCCCGCGTCACGCTGTCGGAGCTCGAGCAGCGCGTAACCCTTCTTAAGCTGCGCAGCCGGCGCTTTGTTTCCGCCCGGGAATTGTTCCAGAACCTTATCGTAATCGCGCACGGCCTGTTCGAAATTCCCCTGGCGATATTCGATCTCCGCCAGATAGAACTGAGCGTTCCCGGCCAAATCCGTGTTCGCGTAAAACTTCATGTAGTCGCCGAATTGCTGCGAGGCCAAGTCGTAACGGCCGGCGTTGTAGTCGCGCAACGCGTTGTTGTAGAGCACGTCCGGCGGAGGCGCTTGCGACGCGGGCGGCGGTACGGTTGTCGACTGCGGCGCCAGGTTCTGACCCGAGCCGCTCATGGCGTCCAGTTGCTGGCTCATCTTGGCCAGGCGGGCTTTCAGTTCGTCGAGCGAATCGTGCAGCGACTGTACCTGTCCCGAGAGCTGGTCGACGCGGCCCTGCGTGTCGCTGCTCTGCTGTTGCACCGATTTTTGCACCGCGTCCAGGCTGGACGCCAGCTTGTTCATGCTATCGGTGCTTTGCTCGATCAGGTTCCGCATCACGCCCATGCGCTCGTCGAAACTCTGCTGCATGCGCGCCATCTGGTCAGTGAGGGCTTGCACCTGCGTTTGCAGTTGAATCATTTCCTTGCTGACGGCCAAGGCAGGTGTGATCGAGCCCAGAACGAGGACGGCAATGGCGAGAATGGCTGAAAATTTATGGAGTCTCATAGGAGTCCCCGCGCCTTCCATGCTTGATTTGATTAGTGATCTCCAAAGTCATCGGAGCGTATCTGCCCCCGATCATCCCGATTGTATTCCTCGGACAATTTTTCCGTTCAGGAGCGTAGCCTCTTTGCCAACAGCACCTAACGGATACAATCCAGCCCCGGATTCATAAGCGAAACCAACCAGGGTTCGTGGTCAGAGCCCTGGCTGGTTCCGGTGATGGTTATTGACCGAGGACAAAATGTCCGCGGCGATTCTGCTGCCAGCAGGCTTCGGTGTGCTCGGTGCATGCCGGCTTTTCCTTACCGTAACTGATGGTCTTGATGGACCCGGCTGGAATCCCCAGGTTCACCAGTGCTTGCTTGACGGCGTTGGCGCGGTTTTCGCCGAGCGCCAGGTTATATTCGGTGGACCCACGCTCGTCGCAATGGCCCTCGACGGTGAAGCGGAAGTTCGAGTGACTCTTGAGGAACGCCACGTCGGCTTGCAGAGCCGACTGCGCGGCCGGCTTCAGTTCATAGCTGTCATAATCGAAGTAGATATCCTGGACGCTGCGCGCAAACAACTCCTGATCGCTGGGCGTGGGGGCGGCGGTTTGCGGCGGAGGCGGCGGGGTGACGGTTATGCGGGCGGTCGCTTCCTGGCTTTCCCCTTCACCCTTTGCGGTCAGCCGATACGTCGTCGAAGTGGTTGGCGTCACCAACTGCGAGCCCGACGGGCCGACCTTGCCGATTCCCTCCAATGTAACCTCGGTGGCGTCCTGAGTCGTCCACGAGAGCGTGCTCGATTGGCCCAGTTCGATCGTGGCCGGATTTGCGGTCAACGACGCTGTGGGCGCAGCCGCCGGAGCCGGCGGCGGCGGGGGCGGCGCGGGCGCAACCTTCTTTTTGCAGGCGGTGACCGTCAGCATTGCCGCCAGAGCCAACACGACAAAAAACCACTTCATATTACGTTGATTCACCTCATCCTCCATGCGATAGAGCTCGCGATGAAGCGGCCGATGCCCGCGGGCAGCGCACACGCTTCAGTAGAGTAAAGAAGAGCAAGGAGCGAATAATTCCCCCCTGCAAACAAACCCAATCCGCTGCCAGCCGAAGCTGAGCCCAACGGGTCGGACTAGAGCAAAACCAGGAATGATGTATCCCGGAGTCAGAGCACTCCAGTCGACGCGACCATCAGCACACCCCATTAGCGCGAACCCCAGTTTGGCTGAGAATTTGTTCCAGTGGTCGTCAACTGCCGTTGTTGGCTTCCATCGGCCAGCATCGTCCATATCTGTTCGGAGCCGCTGCGATTCGATTGGAATACGATATGCCTGCCATCGGGAGCCCACGACGGAAAATCGTTGCGCCCGCTATTATGCGTCAACTGCACCCACTGGTGACTGGCGACGTCCATTATGTAGATGTCATCGCCGCCCGGAGCGCCAGCGCCGTAGCGGCGAATCCAGGAGAACAGCAGGAACTGCCCATTGGGCGACCATGACGGCGACACCGCATAGCCGGTGTCCGTAACCCTCTGCACGTTCGACCCGTCCGAATCCATGACGTAGATCTGCGGCAGGCCGGTGCGGCCACTGACAAACGCGATCTGAACACCGGTTTTGGGATTCCACACGGGTGATACGTCCGGTCCCTTTACCGCCGTGAGCCGCTTCAGGTTCCCGCCGCTTGCGTCGCAAGTGTAGATCTCCGGATCGCCCGTGCGCGAGGAAGACAGCGCCAGCTTGGTCCCGTCGCCCGACCACGCCGGAGAAAGATTCATTCCCCCGAAGGTGGGAAATGAGACAAGCCGATTGAGATCGTTGGAGTACATCAGGATGTTCCAGTCGCCGTGGAAGATTCCAGCGAACGCGACGCGCGAGCCATCAGGCGACGCGTGAGGCGAGAGCGCGATGGATCTCAGGTGCGTCAACTGCTGCTGGTTGGCGCCATCATAGTCCATGGCCCAAACTTCTTTTTGGCCGGTGCGTGTGCTGACGAAATAAATGCGGCTCTCGGCTATGCCCGCCAGGCCGCCGCCCAGGCGGAGAATGATTTCGTCGGCGAAGCGGTGAGCGATGATGCGCGCGCTCTGCTGCGACGCGGTTTCGCTGTACTGTTTGCCGAGCACCTGAGGCGACTGCTGGTTCTTGACGTCGAACAGCCAGCTCTGCACCAATACCCGGCCGCCGCCGATGCCCAGGTTGCCGAACGCCAGCATACCCGCATTCGGAGGCGGATTGCCCCAGGCGTCAAGTTTGATCGCCGCCGGCGCGCTGAAAGAGCCAATCGGATAGAAGCTCTTGGAGACCATATCGAAAATGCCGGCCTGCTGGAGGTCGTTCCAGAGCGTGTCGTTGAAGGTTCGCAACAGCTCGCCGGCTTGCGGGTCCGCCGAAGCGGGAACAAAGTCGGGAACGGCAAGGCGCACTTTCTCTATGCCGAGTCCGGTGCCCGTGCGAATCCAGTCTTGCGCGGTCGCGGTTGCAGCCAGCAACAGCAGCAGAACAGCCACAATGGCAGGCTTTTTTGTCGTCAAATGCAATATCACCTCACAGATTCGAGCGGAAACCCACTCTTTTTACTGGCCCCGAACCGGCGGATCGAACCAGAACTCGACCGACACGCGGTTGCCGGAATACTCGGGCGGCAAAGGACCGAAAGTATCGATTCGCTGTAGAGCGCGCAGCGCCGATTGATCGAGCGATGGAATGCCGCTGGACTGCTCGATTCGGATATTGGCCGGAGCTCCGGGGCGAGTGATCTCGAAATAGATGTAGACTCGCCGCGTGGTCGACAGGCCCGGATCGATCTCGTACTTCATCCAATTCTCGGACACCTTCCGCCGAACCGCATCAACGTACCATCCGAAGCGCGTGCCGAAGTCGCCGCCGCCGTTGAATCCGAATCCGCCCTTGGCGCCTGCCGCGCTGAACACCCCATACGGACCGCTAACCGGCCCGCCCTGCCCGAAGGGAACTACATTGGAGACCGTGGCCACCTCGCGCGGTTTTTCGCGCGTGGGCGTAACCGGTGGCTGCTTCGGCGGCTTGATCTTTGTTTTAGCGTTGCGGTCGGGAATCGGGATCGCCTTCGTGTCTTTTTCCTCCGGCTTGGGTACCGACTTCGACAACCCCTTGGACTCGTTCGCCAGCACATTCTGCGGCTGCGCCTGCGGATTCGCGGGCAGTGGAATGGTGTTAACCAGCGTTGCGCGCATGGCGCCGCCGGTGCCGTCGCCCGAGCTTCCCCAACTGCCGCGCGATCCGCCCGCGAAGAACGCGGCGTAGAAGATCATCGAGCCAAACAGCGCCGCGTGCAGCGCCGCCGAGATTGCCAGCGGTCCTCGCCAGCCATCACGCTCTTCGAAGATGTCAGCGCTTGCCGCCATTTTCACTCAGGGGTTGGGTCACGATGCTTACGTTGGCAATACCGGACGACTTGACGGCGTCCATTACGGTTGCAAAAGCGCCGAAGGGAACGTTTTCGTCCGCGCGAACAAAAATCGACTGGCCCTGCGGGTCGCGAATTTTTTGCCGGAGCTTGGCGCCGATTTCGTTGATATTGACCGGGTCGTTGCCGAAATAGACCCGCTGCTGCTTGTCGATGGTGATGACCAGCCGCTCTTCGGTGATTTCCTTCACGGTTCTGGTCTTGGGCACGGCAACTTCGATTCCGGATTGCAGGATGGGAGCGGTCACCATGAAGATGATCAGCAGCACCAGCACGACATCGACAAAGGGAGTGATGTTGATCTCCGAAAGCGATGTCTGGGTGCGTCCCTGTTGGTTGGTAAAAGCCATCTACCGCTGCTCCACGTAGGTTGTCGGCTGGGTCTGGGACGCCGCTTGCGCGCGCTCGACCGTGTTCAGCAACTCCAGGCCAAAGTCGTCCATGCGCGCGCCAAAGTGGCGGATTTCCTGCATGAAGAAATTGTAGGCGATCACCGCGGGAATGGCCGCGAACAGGCCGGCCGCGGTGGTGATGAGCGCCTCCGAGATGCCGGGAGCGACCGCGCGCAAGGTCGCTGCGCCGGACGTGCCGAGACCATGGAAAGCATCGATAATGCCCCAAACCGTACCGAAGAGCCCGATGAACGGCGTCACCGCGCCGGTGGTAGCCAGCCAGGGAAGACGCCGCTCCAGGCGCGTTAGTTCCTCGGAAGCCGCAATCTGAATGGCCCGCTGAACGGCGACGATGCGGGTTCCGCCGGGCTGCCGCCGCAGCTCGTCGAAAGCCGCCTCGAAAACCGGGACCAGCGGACTGGGCTTGAACTGTTCGGAGACCGCCGCTATCTCCTGCATGCGTCCGCTCTTGCGGAAGGCCCGCAGAAACCTTGAACTCTGCACGTTGGCGCGCCGGAACGTGCCCCACTTGGCGGCGATAATCGCCCAGGAGAAGAGGCTGAATACCAGAAGAATGACCAACACCAACTTGGCGACAAACCCGGTCTGCTGAACCAGATCGAAAATCTCGCCGCCAATGGCAAATGCCAGGAAACAGATTCGGTCCATTTTCACTCGGTCCCGTAGATTTGCAACGAGCGCAAATACCATTATAGACACCCGTAGGGATGCAGAGTTTCGGGATTCCCCTGGCGAAGTGCCGTGGGAGGTACCGTGTTGGGTGGACTTAAGCGGGTGTGTGCCGTATAACGTGTGCAAAGCTCGCCGCGCGATCCGCCCGACAAGCCCGTTGTTAGGCTTGTTGGGGTGGAAGAGCCGGGGTCCCCGACAAGTCCGTTGTTAGGCTTGTTGGGGTGGAAGAAATCCGTGCTATGCTTCGCTCGTTCCCCTCGGCGGGTGCGAGTGCGGAATCCGCGGGGACGCCGCTCGATGTTGATCGAGCGAATTCGCGATTGTGCAGGAACTGCCGGTGCTCATCGAACTCAGAGTTGAAAACTATGCGGTGATCGATTCGGTGGTGGTTCCGTTCGGCGCGGGACTGAATCTGCTGACCGGTGAAACTGGCGCTGGCAAGTCGATTCTGATCGGAGCCCTCTCGCTGCTGCTGGGTGAAAAGGCGTCCAGCGAGATCGTTCGCCACGGAACCGAGAAGGCGGTTGTCTCGGCGGTTTTCGAGGCCGCATCCGTTGCGGTGGCTGAAGTGCTCGCAGCCAACGGCATGGACGGCGACGAGATGCAGATCATCGTTCGCCGTGAAATCGCCGCCAATGGCAAGAGCCGCGTCTTTGTCAATAACCAGCCCGCCACGGTCGCCGTTCTCAAGCAGCTTGCTCCACACTTGGCCGTTATCCACGCGCAGAACGAATCGGTGCTCGCCTTCGATCCTCCGGCACGGCTCGCGCTTCTCGATTCCGCAGCCGCACTCGACACCGAAACGGTGGCGCAGGCTTATCAGACCTGGCTCGAGGTGCGGCAGCGCATCGGCGAACTCGAGCGCGACGAGCAGGACAGGTTGCGGATGCTCGATCTGTGGAATTTCCAGGCCAAGGAAATCGAATCGGTGCGGCCCGAACCTGGAGAGGACCGGAAGCTCGAAGCCGAAAAGCGCGTCCTGGCCAATGCGGAGCGGCTCTACCAGGCGGCTATGGCGGGTTACGACGCTCTTTATGAAGGCGCTGCCTCCGCCATTTCCAGCTTGCGCGCCGCCATGAAGCAGATAGAGGAGCTGGCCCGCTTTGATCCTAAATTTCAGCAGTCGCTGGGCGATCTGGATTCGGTGCGGATCACCGTGGAAGACCTCGCCGAAACGCTACGTGGCTATGCCGAAGGGATAGACGCTTCGCCGGAACGGCTAGCCGAGGTCGAGGACCGCTTGGCGGCTTTGGACCGCCTGCGCCGAAAATATGGAAAATCGATCGACGACGTGCTCGTCTATGGCGAGGAGATCCGCTCGAAGATCAATCAGATGGAGAACAAAGACCAGCTTCTGCACGAACTGAAGCGGGAACTGGCTGCCAAGGCATCCGGTTATCTCGAGGTGGCCCGCGGACTTTCCCGCAAGCGCTTTGCGGCTGCGCGCAAACTGGAGAAAATTGTCGAGTCTGAGATCAATGATCTCGCCATGAAGGCGCGTTTCCAGATCGAGGTGAGCGGCTCCGATGAGGAAGAGTACTGGACCGGCACGGGTTTTGATCTGGTGCGATACCTGATCTCGGCAAATCCCGGCGAACCGCTTGGACCGGTCGAGGAAATCGCTTCCGGTGGCGAGCTTTCGCGCGTGATGCTGGCGTTGAAAGCCAGCGTCGAGGCCAGCGCCATCGCTCCGGCTGGAAACGGCCGCAAGGGAAAAGACCATGCGCGGCAGCGGACCCTGGTTTTCGACGAAATCGATGCCGGCATCGGCGGCCGCGCGGCGGAGGCGGTCGGCAGGAAGCTGAAGGCGCTGGCGCATAGCAAGCAGGTGCTTTGCGTGACGCATCTGCCGCAAATCGCGGCCTTCGCCGATCAGCACTTCCTGATCGAAAAGCGGGAAAGCGCGGGCCGCGCACAGACCAAGATTCGCCAACTCGCCGCCGAAGAAAGAAAGCAGGAGATCGCCCGCATGTTGAGCGGAGCCAAGATCACCGAAGCCTCCTTGAAGAACGCCGAACAGATGCTGAAAGTGAACGCTTGAGTTCCCGGCTGAACAGATGCCGAAAGTGAATGTCTGATTTCCCCGGAAGTGTTGTCTTTTCAACTACGTCGATTCCATCCCGGAACCGGCCGGAACACTGCTACAATATTCGTAAGGTACTCCGCTCCGAATGGAATTCCGGCTGCTTTTTGGCGGCTTATAGCGGGCAAATCGCTGTTCGCTGTGAGAATCGTACTGGAGGATGCTAATTCCATCTCTTTCTATGTGTTACGTTCGCAAAGGGGAGGCGGATTCGGCTAGGATGTAGAGTGAGGATTGCGGTTTGGGGTTGTTCCGGGAGGCGCCAGTTGGCCGCCGGTCCGGCAACCCAAATCGGCGATTGGGGTTTTCATGATTGCGAACACCGAAGCCAAAACCTTGTTCTTGTTGAAGCCGCGCGGTTTCTGTGCCGGCGTCGTGCGCGCCATTGATATTGTGCGCATCGCCCTGGAAACCTTCGGTCCGCCCATCTACGTGCGCAAGGAGATCGTTCACAACCGCTACGTGGTGGAGGAGTTGCAAGCCAAAGGCGCCGTCTTCGTCGATGATGTCAGCGAAGTTCCACCGGGCGAGAGGGTTATCTACAGCGCCCACGGGGTGGCGCCGCAGGTGCGTGAAGCGAGCCTTGAACGCAAGCTTCGGGTGATCGACGCCACTTGTCCGCTGGTGACAAAGGTTCACGTCGAGGCGGTGAAATTCGCTCGCGATGGTTATTCGCTGATCCTGATCGGTCACCTCAATCACGATGAGATCATCGGAACCCTGGGCGAAGCCCCGCAGGTAACCTCAGTGGTCAATAGCGTCGAGCAGGTCCAGGCGCTGAAGGTTCCCGATCCGGACAGGGTGGCTTACCTGACACAGACCACGCTCAGCTTGGATGAAGCCAGAGATATCATCGTCGCCCTTAAAAAACGTTTCCCGAACATTAAGGGGCCGCACGCGCAGGATATTTGTTACGCCACGGAGAACCGCCAGGTGGCGGTGAAGGACGTCGCCCGCAAGTCAGACCTGGTGCTGGTTGTGGGTTCGCCGAACAGTTCTAATTCGAACCGGCTGGTCGAGGTGGCGAGAAACCTGGGTACCAGCGCTTATCTGATCGATACCTACCGTGACATCCATCAGCAATGGCTCAAAGGCGTGAGGACGATCGCGCTCACGGCGGGTGCCTCCGCACCCGAGGTCCTGGTACAGGAGGCGATCGACTTTCTCATGCAGCATGGGTTTTCCAAGCTGGAAGAGATTGAGTTAATGCCCGAGAACGTGCGTTTTGCGCTGCCGCCGGAAATCGTTGAGGCCATTGGCGCGGCGCCGGCCTTACAGCCTAACGCGGCCGAATAGACAGTATGGAAATCGTCCCCCAATCGGCGAGTATGCATTTCGGCAGAATAGACGGGATAGGAGACCGTCTGCGAGTAGCCATCCAGGCGGCTCGCGAATACCTGTTCTCGACGCAGGATGCCGACGGCTACTGGTGCGGGGAGCTGGAAGCCGATACCACCCTGGAATCGGATTACATCTTCCTGCATACGCTGCTTGGCACGCGCAACGAAGAGCGCTTCCAAAAGGCAATTCGCGAGATCGCCCGCCACCAGAACGAGGACGGTGGTTGGCCCATCTACCATGGCGGACCCTCCAACATTAGTGCGGCGGTGAAGGCCTATTTTGCCTTCAAGCTCTGCGGACACCACGCCGATGAACCCGCGCTGGTCAAAGCCCGCACTTACATCCTGGAGCACGGGGGCGTTCCGGCGGTCAATACTTTTACCAAGATTTATCTGTGCGCACTCGGACAGTACGACTATGACGCCGTGCCGGCGATTCCGCCCGAGATCGTGCTCTTTCCGAACTGGTTTTGGTTCAACATCTACGAGATCTCGTCGTGGTCGCGCGCCATCCTCATTCCGCTCTCCATCTGCTATGCCAAGAAACCGTTTCGCAAGATTGCGCCGGAGCAGGGTATTGACGAATTATTCCCGAACGGCCGGCTCAAGTCGCAACTGCGGCTCAAGTGGGACGAAAAACTGATCAGTTGGCGTAATTTCTTCCTGGTTTTGGACCGCATGGTGCACATGTTTGAGAGTGTGCACGTGCGTCCGTTGCGCTGGCTCGCTCTGAAAACGGCAGAGAAATGGATGCTGCAGCGGCTTGAGATGAGCGATGGCATGGGAGCGATCTACCCGGGGATTCTCAACTCGATCATTGCTTTGCGCTGCCTGGGATACTCGATGGACGATCCGCAGGTGATTCGCGCCATCGACGAGTTCGAGAAACTTGGCATCGAGGAAGAAGACACATTCCGCATGCAGCCTTGCATGTCGCCGGTGTGGGACACGGCTTACGCCCTATTCGCCCTTGGCGAAAGCGGAGTGAGCCGCGACGACCCGCGCATGGTGGGTGCTGCCGAGTGGATATTGAAAAAGCAGATTCGCAACAAGGGCGACTGGTCGATTAAGAACCCGAAGACCCTACCGGGCGGCTGGTACTTCGAGTTTAACAATGAATTTTATCCAGATGTCGATGATTCAGCGATGGTTATGCTTGGCCTTAGCCACGTTAATACGCCCAACCAGCGCTACCAGTCGGAATCGATAAAGCGCGCCATCGACTGGGTGCTCTCCATGCAGTGCAAGAACGGCGGCTGGGCCTCTTTCGACAAGGATAACGACCGCATGGTGTTCCAGTACGTGCCCTTCGCCGACCACAACGCCATGCTTGACCCGCCGACGGTGGATATTACGGGAAGGGTGCTGGAGTGTCTGGCAACGTACGGCTTTACGCTGAATGACAAAGCGGTGAAGCGGGCCATCAAGTTTATTCGCTCCCAGCAGGAAGCGGATGGCTCGTGGTTCGGTCGCTGGGGCGTGAACTACCTTTACGGAACCATGTGCGTGTTGCGCGGCCTGGACGCACTCGGGTTCGATAACCATGAAGCCATGGTGCAGCAGGCAGCCGAGTGGATCCGGATGATGCAGAACCCGGACGGCGGTTGGGGCGAGGGCTGTGATTCCTATGACGACCCGAATCGGAAGGGAACTGGAGCAAGCACTTGCTCGCAAACTGCGTGGGCTTTGCTCGGTTTGATGGCGGCGGGAGATTTCCACAGTGACTCGGTCGCCCACGGCATTGCCTACCTGCTCGGAGAGCAAACGGCGAACGGTTCGTGGTTCGAAGTCCCATATACGGGTACAGGATTTCCTCGGGTGTTTTATCTTAAGTACCACATGTACTTTCAATACTTTCCGTTGTTGGCCTTGACGCAATACACGAAGTTTGTCGCGCCCGAGGCTGGAGTTGTGGAAGAAGCTGAGGCGGGCGCTTAGGCAGAGTTTTTCAACAGCCTGTCAGGCACCGTGAAATGAGTTGGAAGGATTTTGATCAAACAATGCGTCATCCGCTGAGACTGCAAGCTGACATGGCGAAATACATCATCCGGCAAAAAGCCAAAGGGGTGAAGCGCTTCCCCCTGGTGATGATGCTGGAACCGTTGCATGCGTGCAATTTAACCTGCACCGGCTGCGGGCGCATCCGTGAGTACGAGGACACGATCAAGGAAGTGGTGCCGGTGGAGCAGTGCCTGGCGGCGGTGGAGGAGTGCGGCGCCCCGATGGTCGCCATCTGCGGCGGTGAACCGCTGCTCTACAAGGAGATCGGCACACTCACGCGCGCGCTGCTGGAGCAGAAAAGACATGTCATTGTCTGCACGAACGGCATGTTCATCTCCAGAAAGATCGGGGAGTTTACTCCTGACATTCGCTTTCTCTGGAATGTCCATCTCGACGGGCTGAAGAAATCGCACGATTTAGCGGTCGAACGCGAGGGCGTCTTCGACCAGGCGGTGGAGGGAATCAAGCTGGCCAAATCCAAGGGATTCCGGGTGATGACCAACACTACCGTCTACGAAGAGACGGACATGAACGAGGTGGAGGCGCTGCTGGAGTACCTCAAGGGGCTCGGGGTGGATTCGCACGTCGTCTCTCCCGGCTATTCGTATTCGGCGGTGCACACCAAAGAGATCTTCCTGGACCGCCGGGCGATCCGCGAAAAGTTCAAAGATATCAAACGTTTGGCGAGGAAGTATCCGATTGCCGATTCGCCGATTTATCTGGAATTCCTGGCGGGCAGTCGCGAGCTGTCGTGCACGGCATGGGGCAATCCGACCTACAACACAAAGGGCTGGAAGGGTCCCTGCTATCTGATAACCGATCAGCATCACGACACCTTCGAGGGGCTGATCAACGATACGCCATGGCAGCGCTACGGACACGGCCGCGATCCACGCTGCGAGGATTGCCTGGTGCACTCCGGTTATGAGGCGAGCGCGGCCACAGCCAGCGGATTTGCCGACACCTGGAAGCTGCTCGCCTGGTCACTTTTCAGTTAGAGCCGTTCGTTGTTGGTGATCCGGAACTATCACCGCAGGCTGAGTGTTACCCCGGGAAGCGCGCGTACGAAGTTAAAGTTGGTATTCAGCAAATTTGTTGATTTAGCTGATATGAAAGCATTTGTTACCGGAGCAACTGGTTTTGTCGGGAGTCACGTGGCACGCCTGCTGGGTGAGCAGGGTGCGGATCTGCGTCTGCTGGTTCGCCCGAACAGCCGGCGGGATAACGTTGAAAGACTCAACGCCGACCTCGTCGCCGGTGACCTAACGGATGCCGATTCGCTGCGCATGGGCATGCAGGGATGTGATGTGGTTTTCCACGTTGCGGCTGACTATCGGCTGTGGACGCGCGACCCGAAGCCGATGTATGCGGCCAATGTGGGCGGCACCGAGCAGGTGATTCGCAGTGCGCAAGCCGCCGGCATTCGCCGCATTGTGTACACCAGCAGCGTGGCAACCATGGGATTCCACTATGAGCCGCAGGCGGTGGACGAGCAGTCGCCGGTGAGTGAAAGCGACATGATCGGCCACTACAAACGCTCTAAGTTCTTGGCCGAGCAGGTGGCTGTCAAACTGGCGAAGCAAGGCGCTCCGGTAGTCGTGGTGAATCCCAGCACGCCAATCGGGGAGCAAGACATTAAGCCGACGCCGACTGGCCGCATCGTGGTTGATTTCCTGAAGAGGAAGTTTCCGGCTTACGTCGACACCGGCCTGAACCTGGTGGACGTCGTCGACGTGGCGCGGGGGCACTTGTTGGCCTGCGAGCGTGGCCGCATTGGCGAGCGCTACATACTGGGCGGGGAGAATCTTACTTTGAAGCAGATTCTCGACATCTTGGCTTCGATCACCGGCTTGCCTTCGCCTTCCATCAAGCTGCCGTATGCGGCGGCGTTTGTCAGCGGCGTTTTCGATACGTTTTTCACCGGCGTGCTGATGAATCGCGAACCTCGCGTCACGCTTGATTCGGTGCGTATGGGGCGCAAAATGATGTGGGTTTCCTCCGTCAAGGCGGAAAATGAATTGGGGTATAGGGCCGGTCCGGTGCGCGAGGCGCTACGGCGGGCGGCGGAATGGTTCGTGGCACATGGTTACGCCGCGGAGTACCGGCAGGCCTGTGAGTTGGCATGACTGAGCAGATAAAGACCGCATTTATAGTAGCGATGCAGAGAGAAGTTCAACCTCTGCTTGAAGAATGCGAGCCGATGACGGTAGACGACTTTCTAAGCGTCCAGGACTCGACGCAGACGCTCCGTCATCCGCAATCGGTTTATCGGTGGGAGAACGGCATCGTGGTCTGCTCGGGACCGGGGTACAAGAATGCGGCGAGCGCGGCCAAACAGGCGATCGACAGGTTTTCTCCCGAGATGGTGGTCTCGATCGGCTTTGCCGGGGCGCTTGCGCCGGGGATGAAGGTGGGTGACATATTTGTGCCGCGGCATATTGTTTCCGAGCGTACTGGTTCGGCATTCACGTCGCCGCGGGGCAATGGCTCGCTGGTGACGGCCGATACGGTTGCGGGCGGAGATCGCAAGCGCGTTCTTTTCGCACGCTTTCACGCCCAGGCCGTGGACATGGAAGCTGCCGCCGTGGCTGCGGTTGCGGCCTCGCGCGATTGCGAATTCCTGGCATTGAAGGTCATTTCCGACGAACTGGACACCCGGATCGACTTTATCGAGCCCTTCATCAGGCCCGAGGGCTTCCGTCTCGGAGCTTTTCTGGCTCACCTCTCTGTTCGTCCCTGGCTGTGGCCGATGGTTTTTCGTCTACGGCGGGATAGTTGCCGCGCGGCGGAGAATCTTTGTCGCGCGATTCGGGTTTTTATTACCCAGGGGAGAGGCGCGCTGGAGGGGCTCCATGCCAACGGCCCGGTGCTGGAAGCAGAATTGAAAGGGAGTTAACTACTAGGTTTCGATGCAGCTTGCTACTCATACTTCTTCATCTTCCTCGCAGACGCCAAGGGAAATTCCTACAAAAATGCAGGCGGTTGTTTATCGCGGACAGAACGACGTAAGGCTGGAAACCGTTCCGGTGCCCGAAATCGGACCCGGCGAGCTACTGATCCGGGTACACACCTGCGGCATTTGCGGAACGGACCTGAAAAAGATCGCCACCGGATCGCATTCCGCTCCCCGCATCTTCGGTCACGAGACTGGCGGACAGGTAGTTGCCGTAGGAGAGGGAGTGAAGGAGTATCAAACCGGTGACCGGGTGGTGGTCTTCCATCATATTCCCTGTGGCCGGTGCTACTACTGCCGTCACAAGGTGTTTGCCCAGTGCGAAGTTTATAAGAAGGTGGGAGCGACCGCCGGATTCGACCCCAGCGGCGGGGGTTTTTCCGAGTATGTGCGGGTAATGGACTGGATTGTCCGCACGGGGGGAGCGGTCCGCATTCCCGAGGGGGTGTCCTACGAGCAGGCGTCCTTCATCGAGCCTGTCAATACCTGCTGGAAAGGTATTGATTCGATGGCGCTCCAACCCGGTGACACAGTGCTGGTAATGGGGCAGGGCCCGATCGGAATCATTCTGGCGATGTTGGCCAAGCGGGGCGGTGCACGGGTGATTACTTCCGATTTGTTTCCCCAGAGGCTTACAATAGGCCAGAGTTTCGGGCTGACGTGTAATATTGACGCTTCCAACGTTGACACGGTGGAACGAGTCCGGGAATTGACGGAAGGGCGGGGAGCCGATGCCGTGATCCTCGCGGTTGGCGTCAACGCCCTGATCAGGTCTGCGATGGATTCCGCGCGTCCTGGCGGAAAGATCATGCTGTTTGCGCAGACCCAGCACAGCACAGCCACGATTGATCCCGCGGCTGTTTGCGTCGATGAAAAGACGCTGATGGGTTCTTACAGCGCCTCGGTGGATTTGCAGCAGGAGGCAGCACGTTTCGTGCTGAGCCGTGAAATGAATCTAGAGGCGCTCTATAGCCATCGCTTTCCTTTGAGCGGAGCGATTGAGGCTTTGAATTTGGCTGCCCACCCTCAGCCGGCGACGATGAAGATTGCTATTCAGCCGGGTAGCACGTGGGAAGGAATTGCAGAGTGAATGGACACATGACAGCCGCTGTCCTCTACGGTAAAGAGGACATAAAGATTGAGAAGGTACCGATTCCGGACGTCGGTGAAGGTGAAGTGCTGATCAAGGTGCAGGTGGCGCTGACCTGTGGCACCGATCTTAAGGTTTACCAGCGCGGATATCACGCCCGCATGATCGTTCCCCCCGCGCTGTTCGGGCACGAGCTGGCGGGCATCGTTCAGGAGACCGGCGCGAACGTGCGCGGCTTCAGGAAGGGAACGCGGGTGGTGGCGCTGAACTCGGCGCCGTGCCAGCAGTGCTTCTACTGCTCTAAACACCAGGAAAACCTCTGCGAGGATCTGCTGTTCAACAACGGCGCGTATGCGGAATACATTCGCATCCCCAAAAGGATCGTCGAGGCGAACCTGCTGGCGATCCCGAACGATGTGACGTTTGAAGAGGCGGCGTTGACCGAACCGCTGGCCTGCGTGCTTCGTGGACTGCACGAGACGGGCGTCGAGATCGGCGACACGGTTACGGTCATCGGCGCCGGCACCATCGGGCTGATGTTCATCCACGTGGCCAAGCTGATCGGCTGCAACGTGATTGCCGTGGTCAAGCGCGATGAGCAGGTAACCGCGGCGAAGAAGGCCGGGGCTCACGACGTGGTGCAGATTACCAAGGTTTCCGATCCGGTCGAGGCGGTGCGCGCGGTAACCCCCACGCGCCGCGGCTCCGACGTGGCGATCGAGTGCGTGGGCCGTCCGGAGGCGTGGGAGTGGGCCATTGACATGGTTCGCAAGGGCGGGACCGTGAACCTGTTCGGTGGATGCGCCAGCGGAACCAAGGTCCAGCTCGACACACAGCGCCTGCACTATTCGGAAATTACGCTGAAGGCGACTTTCCACCACACCCCGGAATCGGTGCGGCGCGCCTTTGCGCTGATTGCGGAACGCAAGATCAGGAGCGCCGACTACGTTACGGGGGAGGCTCCGCTTTCGAGGTTGCAGCAGGTGTTGCGGCATATGTTGAACCGCAACGGGCAGATCAAGACGGCAATTATTCCCGGGCACTGAGCCAGTCACCCCAGCGACCGGGTCCCCGGCGCGCGCTGCGGTTGCGCGTGTTGGGGTGGTCGAGCAAGGCTCGCCGGGGGCCCCGCGGTCGGAGCTGAGAGATGGACGGTTCGGTGAGTGCGCGTTTTCCGAAAAATCGATCCACGGACGATCTGCTTTCGGAGGGCTGGGCGCGCCTGCCCGCCGCCTATCGCATCCCGCCGCAGGCTCCCGGCATCGCCGAGGCACGCGCTTACTGTGCGCGGCTGGCGCGGGGACACTACGAGAACTTTTCGGTCGCGAGCTGGTTTCTGCCCAAGCGGCTGCATCAGCACTTCTTCAACGTTTACGCCTATTGCCGCATCTCCGATGATTTGGGCGACGAGGTCGGCGACACACAGCTTGCGCTGGCGCTGCTGGATCGCTGGGAAGAAGAACTGCGCGCAATGTATCGCCGGCAATACGATCCACCCCAGCAACAGGAAAAGCAGCCGTCGCCGGGGACCCCGGGCGGCGAGCCTGGGCCGACGCATCCGGTGTTTGTCGCGCTGGCCGAAACCGTCCGGGAGTTCGGAATCCCCCAGCATGAGTTTTCCAATCTGCTGACGGCGTTCCGGCAGGACCAGACCGTCTCCCGCTATGAGAGCTTCGACGATCTGCTGGGGTATTGCCGCAATTCGGCAAATCCGGTGGGCCATCTTGTCCTGTATCTATGCGGCTATGCGGATCAGGAGCGCCAACAGCTTTCCGACTACACGTGCACGGCATTGCAACTGGCCAATTTCTGGCAGGATGTCGCGGTCGATTTCCGCAAGGGACGCATCTACATTCCCCTGGAAGACATGCGCTGCTTTGGCGTCGCCGAACAGGTGATCGCCGAGGGCAAAGCGACGGTCGGCTTCCTGAAGCTGATGCGATCTGAAGTGGAGAGGGCGCGCGACTGGTTTGACCGGGGACTCCCACTGGAAGGCCAAGTGAGCGGTAAACTCGCGCTCGATATCGAGCTGTTTACGCGCGGCGGCCAGGCAATCCTGAAGGCGATAGAGGATCAGGGTTATGACGTGCTGAGAAGGCGCCCCACGGTCTCGAAGGCGCGCAAGTTTGCGCTGCTGGGGCGGGCGCTGCTGGGCCGCCTGATGAGTCACCCCAACAAGCGCAACCCCGGCGCTTGTCGGGGGCCCCGGAAGGGAGCGGCGCGATGAGTGCCGTACGCTCCGCCGAGCCTAAAGACGCTGTCCGCGTCGCGCAGCATCATCCGTTGCAGCTTGACACGGCATACGGTATCTGCCGGCACGTGGCGCGTTCGGCTGCCAAGAACTTCTACTACGGATTCATGGTGCTGCCCCGGCGCAAGCGCAACGCGCTGTCGGCGGTGTACGCCTTCATGCGTCATGCCGACGACATCTGCGATGACCCCGGGATGACGATTCCCGAGCGCCGGGTGAAATTGCACGATTGGCTGGAAGGCTATCATAAAGTGGCGGAAGGAGAGCCGACCGACGATCCGGTTTTTTTGGCTCTTCGCGATTCGCAACACCAGTTCGGCATACCCATCGAACTGCTCGACATGCTGGTGCGCGGAACCGGCATGGATTTACAGGAGCCCGCCGGGCAGCCAAGCGCACAACCGGTGGTTGCTTACCAGAGTTTCAGTGAGTTGTACGACTACTGCTATCACGTGGCCTCGGTCGTGGGCTTGGTGTGCATCCGCATCTTCGGATACCGCGACCGCGCCGCCGAACCGCTGGCCGAGCACGTCGGCATTGCCTTCCAGTTGACCAACATCCTGCGCGACATCAAGGAAGACGCGCAGATGGGGCGCATCTATCTGCCGGGGGAGGACCTGGCGCAGCACGGCATCACTGCGGAAGCGCTGGCCAGCGGGGCGGAGCTGGAGCGGTTGCGTCCACTGCTGCAAATGGAAGCGCGGCGGGCCCGCGACTACTATGCGGCAGCCGAGCAGTTGCTGCCGTTGATCGATGACGACGCCCAGCCGGCGCTTTGGGTGCTGGTGGAGATCTATCGGCGGCTGCTGGAGAGAATCGAGCAGCGCAACTATGATGTCTACAGCGAGCGCATCCGGCTTAGCGTGGCCGAGAAGCTAGGCGTTCTGTGCAAGGGATGGATACGCCGCCTCACGTGACTCTCAAGCCAGCACAAAACGCGGCCAGCAAGAGCCCGCAAGCGGCAAAGGCGTCCGTGGGCATTATCGGTGGCGGTCTGGCGGGTCTGGCGGCGGGCTGCGCGCTCTCCCAAGCGGGATACAAAGTCACACTCTTCGAGCGCCGGCCTTATCTCGGTGGCCGGGCTTCCTCCTACGTACATCCAGGCACGGGCGAGGTGGTCGACAACTGCCAGCACGTGCTGCTCGGCTGCTGCACCAACCTGCTCGACCTGTACCGGCGGCTGGGGGTGGAAGAGCGCATCCGCTGGTATGATCGCCTGACCTACATCGAGCCGGGAGGCCGCCGGGGAACCCTGGAGTCCTCGAGTTTGCCCGCGCCGCTGCACGCTTTGCCTGCATTCTTCAGGTTTCCGCTGCTCTCTTGGCGCGACAAGCTTTCGATTGCGATGGGGATGCTGTCGTTGATCGAGGGCGTTCCCGCCGATGACGGAGGCTCTTTCCTGCAGTGGCTTAAGCGGCACGGACAAACGGAGCGCGCCGTCAGTCGTTTCTGGTCGCCGGTGCTGGTCAGCGCTCTGAATGAAGAGTTGGGCGATGTCTCCACCCACTATGGCGCGATGGTTTTTCGCGATGCCTTCCTGAAGTCGGCGCAGGCCGGGCGCATGGGCCTTCCCTCGGTTCCGCTTTCGCAGCTCTACGGCGTTGCGGCGGATTACATTGGCGAACGCGGCGGCGAGGTGGTGCTACGGGCATCGGTCGAGAGCTTAGGCGCGACCAACCAACGCGCCTGGGTTACGGTGCGCGGCAGCGTCTCGACTGCTTTGAATGACGGCGGCGCCTCATCCGCCGGGAACGGGAGCGCGGAGCCGGCGGTTGCAGCTTTGGAAGGCGAGAGGCGCGAATTCGATTACGTGATCTCCGCCGTGCCTTTCCAGGTGCTGGCGAAACTGATGCCTCCGGCGATGCAATCCGATGCGTTGCGGGAGAACCTGGCGCAACTGCGGACGTCCCCGATCACGGGCATTCATTTCTGGTTCGACCGCGAGGTGACGGAGTTGGATCATGCTGTCCTGCTCGATCGCACGATTCAATGGATGTTCCAGAAGTCGAAGATTTTGGATGGGCAGCTCCGGGCGGCAGATGCGCAGCCGGCCGGCAGTTACCTGGAACTGGTTGTCAGCTCGTCGAAGACGCTGGTGGAGAAATCACGGCAAGAGGTGCTTGACCTGGTGCTGAAGGAATTGGGGGAATTTTTCCCGGCAGTGAAGACGGCGCGCGTGGTCAAGGCGACCGTGATCAAAGAGATCCATGCAACTTTTACGCCGGCTCCGGGAGCAGACCGCTATCGCCCGCGGCAGCAAGGACCGTGGCCAAGAATCTTTCTGAGTGGCGACTGGACGGCAACGGGCTGGCCGGCGACGATGGAAGGAGCGGTGCGCGCCGGTTATGCCGCCGCCGAAGCACTAACGGCAGCACACGGTGAGCGTGAACATTTCCTGGTCCCGGATCTGGCCGCGCAGGGATGGATGCGGCTGTTCACATCGCGCTCCAGCGATTAGAGGGGTTTCCCCCGGCGTCAATGGGCGATCAGCAAAACTCCGGCTGCCACAAAGATGGCGGCAAGCCAGCGCCGGCGGTCAACGTTTTCCTTGAGAAAGATTTTGGCGGCGACCGCGTTGGTGACGAACGTGAGCGAGGCTGCCGCGGGAGCTACCAGGCTTACATCAGCCCAGGAGAGCCCGATCAGCAAGCTGAAAAACGCCAGTGTCATGAAGAACAGCGCCAACAGAAACGTCGCGCTGCCAAGCACCCGGGCGGCCACGGCAAAGATACCTTTGTTCTGACGCAGCAGGCCGAGATCGCCGATCTCCCGCATGGCCTTGGCCAGCAGGATGTCACCCGCGGTGGATGCGGTGACCACCAGGGCGATCGCGGACCAGGTGTAGAGGGTCTTCACTTGGGGGCCTTCACAAACTCCGGATCAGCCAGCTCCGGCGCCGGTGGCGCCGCCTTCGCCGCCTGCTCGGTGTGCGAGGGACCGCCAGCCACAAATCCCACTCCGGCTACGATCAGCATGATCCCGCACCAGCGTTGCACGCTGACGCGCTCATGCAGCAGGGAACGCGCCAGGAATGCCATCATCACATAGCTGAAGGCGGTAGCCGGCAAGACGAACGTAAGGTCGGCCCAGGAGAGTGCTGTCAGGTAAGAGGCGAAAAAGATAAACAGAAAGCAGACGCCGAGCAGGACCCAGAAGTTCCCCAGGGCGGAGAAGACGCTGCCCAGGTTCGTCAGATGTATTTCGCCGATCTGCTTCATGCCGCGAGCGAGCATCACGTCGCCGGTTGAGCTGAACAGCACTACCGACAGCAACACCAGATACTTACGGAAATTCAAAGCAGCCCTCTCGCCGGTAGTACGCGGAGTCTCCATTTTAGCTGAAATTGGAAGACGTTGATCCACGCCGGCAGCGAGAAAAGGCTTATTGTGCTGTCCCGTAGGTCCGATGCATAAGTTTCCGGATGTCATCCTGAGCGAGCCGGGGTCCCCTGCGACGGCCGCTTTTGCCCGTCGCTGGGGCGAAGGAGCGAAGGATCTATGCATTCCCAATCAAATACACAGATTCTTCGCTTCGCTCAGAATGACACTTCAAAAAGTTATGGTGCGAACTTCCGGGCCGCGACGCTAATTCAGCGTTTCGCAGGCCTTGCCAAACTGCCGCAAACGAAAAGCCCACTCGACGAGAGCGGGCTCTGTTCTTTCCGGTACCGCTACCGCTTATACTTCGGCCACCTTGGCATCCGCATCGGGTGTCTGCTGTTGCTGCGCGCGGGCATCCTTTACGGCCCGGTTGCGGGCGGCGCGAAGCTTCAGGAAGTCCTTTGCTTCCTTGTAAAGCCGCCGGCGCTCATCGCCTTTCCACATCGCCTTGAAAACGATGGGGACCCACACCTTCGGACGGAAATAATATTCGTCGTAGAAGCGATGGATCATCTCGAGGATGTAATCGGCGGGCAATCCGGGATACTCGATATGCGCCAACTGATGTCCGCCGGCGTCGACCATCTGCTGTTGGTTGGTGATATACCCATTCGCCTTGGCGTAATCGTACAGCTCCGTGCCGGGATACGCATGGGCGACGGAAACCTGAATGGTCTCGATGTTGAGTTCCTTGGCAAAATCGATGGTGGTGCGAATGGTTTCTTTCGTCTCACCGGGAAGGCCGAGGATGAAATCGCCATGCACGGCGAGTCCGAGTTTTTTGCAATCCTTGGTGAACTGGCGCGCCCGCTCGACGGTTGCGCCCTTCTTGATGTTCTTGAGGATTTGCGGATCACCGGATTCGAAGCCAACGATCAGCAACCGGCAGCCGGCCTCCTTCATGGCACGCAGGGTCTCGAAGTCGGTAGTCACGCGCGAAGTGCAGGACCACGTCAAAAGGAGCGGCTTCAGCGCGGCGCAAAGTTCGATGGTACGAGCCTTCTGGATGTTGAAGGTGTCGTCATCGAAAAAGAACTCCTTGACGTTGGGCCAGTACTCCCTGGCTTTCGCCATTTCCAACGCGATGCGCTGGGCGGAGCGCTTGCGCCATGGATGTCCGCTCAACGTCTGCGGCCAGAGGCAGAAGGTACACTGTGCGGGGCATCCGCGGGTGGTGTAAAGCGCGACGTAAGGGTGCTGCAGAAAAGGGACGTTGTAGCGGGTTACGTCCAGGTCGCGCTTGTAAACGTCGGTAACGTCAGGCAGAGCATCCAGATCGGCGAGCGGGGGACGGTCAGGATTGTGGACCACGCCTTGGTCCTGGCGATACGAGACGCCAAGTATTTCCGGCAACGGTTTGCCATTGGCGAATTCCACGACCGCCCAGTCAAACTCGCGCCGGACGACAAAGTCGATTGCCTGTCCGTCACGCAGCGATTGCTCGGGCAAGGTGCTGACATGCGGGCCGACGAACGCGATCTTGAGCCCGGGGTTGGCGGCCTTCATGGCCGCCGCAAGCTTGCAGTCACCGCCGAATCCTGGCGTGGAAGTGAACAGCACGAGAAACTCATACTGTTTGCCGATCTCGATTGTTTCCTCGGCGCTGACGTGATGCGGCGGAGCGTCGAGCAAGCGGGAGCCTTCCAGCATGCCGGCCGGATAGGCCAGCCAGACGGGGTACCAATAGGATTCGATTTCGCGGGTGGCGGGCCAACGCGAGCCGGCGCCTCCATCGAAATTCTCGAAAGAGGGAGGATTGAGCAATAGTGTCTTTAGAGGCATGGTACGTAATCGTCATATTAACATCCGGGTGCCGGGGCAAACGATTGAAATCGAAGCGGAAAGCCGCGAATCAAGGGCAGATGGCGTCTTTTTGGGGTCGAATGGGAAGCCGGTGAAGACAGGCGTTCTGCTATATTCTGAAAAAGAGCTATCACGATGATCAGCAGTGAAACCTGGGGAGTGGCGATCGATGCACTGCGAGCCAATAAGGTAAAGGCCGCATTGACCATGCTGGGCGTGGTTATCGGCAGCGCCTGCATTGTGCTGGTCGTGACCATTGCGCTGATCGGCAAGAACTACGTGATCGCCCAGATTGAAGGCGTTGGCTCGAACATCGTCTATGCCGATTACCTCGGTGGCGCCGCCCGCACGGTTGCCGACGAGATCTCCGTGGCCGACATGAACGCCGTGCGCGAGCTCCCGCACGTGGCCGAGGTGGCAGGCACTCACGACATCACCAATTCCAGCGTCGTAGTGAATGGCAGGGAGAAACCGATTGCTCTGATCGGCGTCACCCGGGGGTTTCAAAAGATTCGCAACCTGCTTATCCTGAAGGGCCGGTTTTTTGACGACGTCGATATGCAAAGCGCCGCCAAGATATGCCTGATTACACAAGACTTGGCGAATCAGTACCAGGAGAACATGATCGGCAAGGATATCCGCATCGGGGAATTGCGGCTGACGGTGATCGCCATCTTCCGGGAGCGCGTGGCCACCTTTGGCCAGTCCGAGATCGCAGCGGAGTCGGTGCTGATTCCGTTCCAGTTAATGAAGACCTATAGGGGCGAGGACTACGTGCGTACGCTGTACGCGCAGGCGGACTTTGCGGAAAACGTTCCTCTGGTGACGGACGAGGTGCAGCACTTATTGCAGTCGAGACATCGCGCGGGCGTGGTCTACACGGTGCAGAATCTGTCGTCCATCCTGGAGGCGGCTCACAAGATTTCCATGGCGCTGACGGCGGTCTTGCTGATGGTTGGGTTCGTTGCGCTCGTCGTCAGCGGCGTCGGAATCATGAACATCATGCTGGTGACTGTGACCGAGCGCACGCGGGAAATAGGGGTGCGGAAAGCCGTGGGCGCCAAGCGTAGCGAAATTCTTTACCAGTTCCTGATTGAAGCGTTTCTGATCAGCGGCATAGGGGCACTGGTCGGGATACTGATCGCGGTCGGCGTCAAAATCGTCGTCGAGCCGTTACTGCCGGCCGAGTACAACATACGGATTCCGATCTCGTTGGCCTCGATTGTGATTTCGTTTGTTGTGTCGTGCGGCACCGGCGTGTTGTTTGGCTATTTGCCCGCTAACCGGGCGTCCAAGTTACAGCCTACAGAGTCGCTGCACGAGTAAGCCCCATGCCACCCTACGGTACGACGGCCTGGATTGCAGGTCACATCAACTGCCCACCCCGCGAAGGAGAGGGAAGGCCCGCACCGGAAGCAGGCCGCCGGGATTGTGTCCTGAACAGTTTTGCTCACGGATTTCCCGGCAGTGCCCAGCCCTCGAGATCGCCTGTTTGCCGCATTAATTGCATGGTTGCGCGCGCAAGCTGCAACTGAGAATCAAGGTACAAAGAATACCGGTCGCTGGAGTCGAGGCGCGCGTTTTCCTGGTCGCGCGAGTTGGCCTGGCCGGAGTCAAGCTTGGCGCGCACCGCGTCGATTGCCGCCTGCGTCACCTCATATTCCAGGCGCGCCACCTCGCTGGCGGCGGCAAGCTGCCGCAAGCCGCGCTGCATCTGCAACGTATTCTCCGCGACCTGGTCATGCGCCATCTGCGCTTCTTGCCTGGCCCGCAGCACGTCGGCGAGCGCGGCATTTGCCTTGGCGTGCTGCGCGAAATCGGTCAGGGGAAAGCGGATTGACAAGCCAATGGCAAAGCTGTTGGGCTTGAAACTCTTGTAGAACTGCGCGTAATTGTTAATGGTGCTGCTGAGCCGCTCATACTGGCTGGCGAGGTCGATCGACGGATACAGGGCATGGGCCTCCCCGCGGGCGCGCAATTCGGCGGTTACAATCCTCTGCTGAGCTAATTGCACCACGGGACTATTCTGGGCGGCGCGGGCAGGGAGTTCCTCGTCCTGTCCGACCTTGGGAGGCGCGGGGATAGAATCGCTGACGGTGTCGATCGACTCGGCGGGCAGGCCGGTGAGGCGGGACAGGCGCCGGCGGGCGACGTCGGCGGTCGCTTGCGCTTCGGCCACGCGCACATTCACTTTGGCGATGTTGAGCTGGGCTTTTTTCAGATCGAGTTGGCTGTCGAGACCCTCTTTCAGTCGTTGCGTGGTAATGAACTCGGCGCGGCTGGCGGCTTGCGCCGATTCGCCGAGAGTCTTGAGTTTGCGGAGCGCGTTATCGAGTTCAAGATAGGCGGTTGCGGTGTCCAGGATGACCGCGTTGCGTTTGTCGGCAGCGTCGAAGTGCGTCGCTTGCAACTCATTCTTGGCTGCGCGCAGGAAGTCGCGCTGGGCGAGGTTCAGCAGCGATTGCTGCGAGACGACATTGAAAATTGAGGGCGCGTTTCCCTCCAGAGAAGGAGGAATTCCGGCAGAGTATCCCAACCCCGAGCCAAATACGATGGTGGGCAGATAGGCCGCGCGCGCCTGCTCGTAGACATCGTGAGCCTTTTGCCGGCTGGCGGCCGAGATGGCGAGCATGCCGCCATGCTGTAGAGCCAAGTCAATAGCTTGACGAAAGGAAACAGGCTCAGCCGGGCAAGGCAGGCTGAACGCCAACAACGCCGTCGCTGCAAGCGATAGCAGGGCCTTTCTCAAGTGCGAAACTTTCATCAGCTCGCTTCCTTTCGCGTGGCCGAGGCGAATGCCGCATGAGATTGCGAGGAGATCATGCGCCGAGGCGGCGAAGAGCGTCTTGCGCCGGGTGATAGCCGCTTGCCAGCGCGAGCGAGAAGCGGTATTCGCCGATGGCTCCCTGGCGGTCGCCAAGCTGTTCCAGTACTTGCCCGAGCAGGTAGTGTGCACGGAAAGCGTTGGCATACTCATCGACCGTGTTGCCCTTTAAATACGCCCGGAGCGCTTCGGCGGCTTGCGGCAGCATGCGACCGGAGGCGGCAAGCAGTTCGCCGGTGTCGAACACGTCTTCGGAAGACCTCTTCGGCGAACTCAAGGCATGTCGAACCGCATCGTCAAACTCGTTCCACTTGGTGCCGTCGCGGTAGGAGCGAGCCAGTTCCAGCCAGGGAAGGGCGGCGTCGCCGCTCATCTGAATCGCGATTTTGTACTGGCGCTCGGCTTCAGCCATGTCCTTTTTGTTGATGGCCGCCATGGCACGGATAAGGCTGGCTCCCACCGCGTCCCGGCTTTGAGTGCGATTCGCCAGCCGTTGTGCCTTGTACTCGCCGCCACCGACTACCATCGGAGCCTGCACATAAAAGTCAGCCAGATCGCGGCGGGTGCTCCAGTCGTCGGGGTCGAGTTCGTTTGCGCGCTCGAATTCCCTGACAACCTTGCGGGCGAGTACGAAAGCGGTCACGAGATTCACGGTTTCGGCTTTCCGGCCATAAGCACGGCCGAGCCAGAGATGATAAGAGCCCACATCGGGATTGAGTTGCACCGCGCGCTCGCAGTTGGCGATGGCATGGTCCCAGTTATCGAGCTGGAAATAAACGCGGCAGAGCAGGGAATACGCCTCGGCATCCCTCGGATTGGAATTCACCTGCTGGTTTAGCTGGCGGATGGCTTCATCGGCATGGCTGACCGCCAGCATTTCCGCCGGCGAGGCCGCCGCCAGCAAGGTGCTGAACACAAAAAGCACAAAGCCGGCACCGATGAGCTTGCGAAACAGGTTCATGATCAACTCAAAACTATCGGACAAACACACCAACAATGGCCCCACCCGGTCTCTGCCCCAACACGCGCAACTACGGCGCGCGCCGGGGACCCCGGCTATGGATTCTCGACGATCTTAATGATGGCGCCATTGGACAAAGGCGAGGGACTCAGCGAGGCCAACGCCACCGTGTCATTTTCGGAAAGTCCCTTGGTAATTTCAATACGCGTGAAATTGGCAACCCCGGTCTGTACGGGACGGCCAACCAGGCGTCCATCCTGCACGACGTAAACGATGCTGCGGTTGTCTTCCAGGTGCAGCGCCTCGCGCGGCAGCGTCAGGGCATTTGCCGTGTCGGCGGTCACGATGACGGCGGTGACGTTCACGTTCGGCAGCAGCTTCCTGTCTTGGTTGTCGAGCGCGCAAAGAGCCTCGCCGATCATGCGGCTGCCGCGGTTGATGATGTTGGTCGGCAGCGCGGAGACCTTGCCGCTCCAAACCCGGCCAGGCAATCCGTCCCAGGAGATCTTGACGGCCTGACCCATTTGCAGGCGGCCAAGGTCCGGTTCATCGATGAAGGCTCGGACCCGCATCTGTGTGAGATCGGCCACTTGCGCAAGCAAGTCACCGGTATTGACGAAAGCTCCCTGGCGAACCGGCAGGGAATAAACCGTGCCGGCGAACGGGGCTTGTACATTGGAGCTGGCAATGAGATCCTGCGCGACCCTGACCGCCGCTTGCGCGTTGGCCAGATCGGCCTCGACTTTTTCCTGGTCGTAGCGGGAAAAGCGCCGGGTGCCTTTCTGCTGCAAGAGCTCCAAGTCCGCTTCGGCACGGCTCAAGCGGTCGCGAGCCGCGGCGACCTCCTGCTGCGAGGCCGCGCCCTCCTTCTGCAGCCGGGTGAGAGCTTGCAGGTTGCGGCTGGCGATGTCGTATTCGCCTTTTGCCTTGGTCAAGCTTGCCTGCCGATTGAGCAGCTCTTCCTGCGAGCCGCCGGCCTGCAAAGCGGCCTGGCTGGCCTGCGCCGCCCTGAGCTGGGCCGTTGCCCGGGCCAACTCGACGCGTGCCGTCGCATCGTCAAGTTGCAACATCAACTGGCCTGGCTTGACGTGATCTCCTTCGCGGACGAGGATGCGCTTAACCGTGGTTGAGGCGGGAGAGTGCGCCTCGAAGTTCTGGAGAGGCTCCACTTTGCCGTTGGTCGTGATGGTGCTCAGAATATCCTGTCGTTGCGGCCTGGTGATCTGAACGCGAATTCTCCGCGGACGCAGCGACACGCCAGCGCTCACGGCGAGCACTATGACGACAACTCCAGCCAGAATTGCCCAATTCCGGCGTGCGCTTCCCGCTGCTGTACCGTTTGTTCCGTTAGCCATTCAAGAATAATGAGAAAACTCAATTATAGATTAACGTGCCTCGTACACCGTCAGAGTAGGGCGCGGGGGTGCACATTGGCAAGATTATCGGCAAAGTGAGCCGTTTTAGGGAGTACTACAAAGAGAACACCGGGATGGCCACCGAGTTTCGTGTAGGACTTTTCTGGGGGGTGTTATTAGACCCTAAGGTCCGGCCATCACAACGCGAATTCTCATCTAACCACCAAGCGTCACTGAATCATGCGAAGGCATGTTCCCGGGGGCCTGTGATGAGTCTTAAGAACGCCGGACGAGCTTTGGCAAACACGTTTCGCGGCATCAGCCGCAATCACACAGGGGCTTTTGCCGCCGGACTGGCTTACTACTTCGTCCTGAGCCTGTTTCCCGGGCTTATCCTGCTTGCCGCCGCACTGGCGTGGTTGCCGATTCCAGGCTTGTTCCCTCGACTCCTGGACATGATGTCGAGAGTGGTCCCGAGCGAGAGCATGGGCCTGGTGCGCCAGATTAGCGCTTCCATGATTTCGCCGCACGGCGGCGCCCTGTTCTCCTTCGGCCTGATCGGAGTGCTCTGGAGCGTGAGCACGGGCTTCGCGGTTCTGATCGAGGCCCTAAACGTCGCTTATGACGTTCCCGAAACGCGGGCATTCTGGAAGACACGCAGCGTGGCGCTGCTGATGGCGCTGGGGGTTGGGGCATTGTTTCTGGTGGCGCTCGCGGTTCAAATCGTGGGGCCGGATTTCGGGCGCTGGCTGGCCGACAAGTTTGGCTTGGGGCCGCTGCTGAAGATGGCGTGGCCCTATCTTCGCTGGGGAGTGACGTTGGCATTCACCGGAGGGGCGATCATGGCCACCTACAAGGTGGCCCCGAACATTCGCCAAAGAGTGATGCAAATCCTGCCCGGAACCCTCGTCGCGACCGGCTTCTGGATTCTGCTTTCGTTCGGGCTGGGCATCTACTTCCGCAGCTTTGCCCATTTCAATAAGACTTATGGCACGTTGGGCGCGGCCGTGGCCTTAATGGTGTGGGTATACTACACCGGCTTTGTGATTCTGCTGGGGGCGCAACTGAACTCCGAACTCATTCAGCTATCGGGCGATGGACACCTCGAGCTGAAGCAGCCGCTTCCCGCCGCGGTGAAGCCGCAGCCCGCCACCGGCTCCGAGCCTGGTATGGCCGCGTAACGGCCAGGCGCTAGCGGCCGCGAGCCGCGCGACCGTTCATCGCAACCGCAACACTGCGCTCCAGTACA
The DNA here is from genome assembly GCA_050015355.1 of Candidatus Korobacteraceae bacterium. Lineage (GTDB taxonomy): Bacteria > Acidobacteriota > Terriglobia > Terriglobales > Acidobacteriaceae > CAWBRT01. Next base: position 39,938 of record JBEKBO010000022.1, read on the forward strand.
ATACCCACATGCCCAAAGCGAAAGCCGCAAAGCCAGGCTACACCTCCGAACACGCCAAAGCTGGTCTGGACGTGAACTTCCCCGCCATCGAAACTTGGCCGAACCAGTTCCCGGGCTACGAAATCGAGATCGATATTCCCGAGTTCACATCGGTCTGCCCGAAGACCGGCTTGCCCGATTTCGGCACAATCTGGATTCGATATATGCCCGATAGATTGTGCCTGGAGCTGAAATCGCTGAAGGAATACATCAACACCTACCGCAATCTTGGTATCTTTCAGGAGAACGTGGTCAACCGCGTGCTGGAAGACGTGGTGCGGGCGGCGAAACCCGTGTGGGCCGAGGTGCGCGGACAGTTTCGTCCTCGCGGTGGCCTGGGAACGGTGGTTGAGGCGAGCTGGCCGAGAGCGCGCCGCAAATAACCGGCTGACCACGCACCCTCGGAACATAACTTTGAAAGCGAACGGCAAAAGCGCAACTGCGGGCGGGGTCCCCGGCAAGCCGGCCTTTGGCATGCCGGGGTGTTGGGCGCTGGTGATACTGACGGCGCTCAACTTCGTCAACTACATCGACCGCTCGGTGCTGTTCGCGGTGCAGCCGCTCATCCAACATGAATTTCCGCGCGATGACGCCGCGTTTGGACTGCTCACTTCCGCGTTTTTCATTTTTTACATGTGCACCGCTCCGCTGATCGGCCCGCTGGCTGATCGCTACCCGAGGCGGCTGATCATGATCATCGGCGCCATCGTGTGGAGCGCAGCCACGCTGCTGACGGCCGTGACCTACGACTTCCGCGCGCTGTTGATTCGTCACACGCTGGTGGGAGTGGGCGAAGCGACCTTCGTGACCATCGCCCCGGCCTACATCGCGGATTTCTATGGCGAGCAGCACAGAGGGCGGGTTCTCTCCATCTTTTATCTGGCGATTCCGGCCGGAACCGCCATGGGATACCTTCTCGGCGGCTATCTGGGCAGCCAGTACGGCTGGCGGGCGCCGTTCTACGTGGGGGCGATCCCGGGCTTCCTGTTGGCGCTGCTGATGTTTGCCCTGCCGGAGCCCGAACGCGGCGGGGCCGACCACATGGCCGGAACTTTGGAACGCAGCACCCTGGCCGGGCTTTTTCGCAACCAGGCGTTCTGGACTTGCAGTCTGGGAATGGCCATGCTGACCTTTGCCATCGGCGGCATGCAGGTGTGGATGCCGACCTTTCTCTTCCGCATGCGCGGCGTGCCGCTGGCGGATGCGAACCGGACCTTCGGCCTGATGACGCTGGTAAGTGGAATCCTGGCGACCTTGATCGGCGGCTGGCTTGGCGACCTGATGCTGCGTTTCACGCGAGGCGGCTACTACCTGATTTCAGCCGCCGCGGCCGCGGTTGCGCTGCCGGCCATTGCCGTGGCCGTCAGTGTTACGGGCAGAGGAATGTATCCGGCGATTTTTGTGGCCGAGTTTTTTCTGCTGATCAACACCGCGCCGCTGAACGCGGCACTGGTTAATTCCGTAAGCGCCAGGATTCGCGCCACGGCAATCGCCGTGAATCTATTCACCATCCACTTGCTGGGCGATGCTTTTTCTCCCACGCTGATGGGCTACATATCGGATCGCACGAATCTGCGGATAGCGTTTCTGGCCGCCTCGGCCGCCGTCGGGCTCTCCGCCATCATCCTGTTTTACGGCATGCGATTTGCGCCGGAGTTGGAAGTTGAGGCGTTCAGGCGGCGTCCGAGTCGCCTGCCGAAATCCTGAGCGAACCGGGGTCCCCGACAACCGCCGCCGTTGCGGTTGATGGGGTGGAGGAGCGAAGGAACTTAGCCCACTATCCGCTTACTTCTTCCTGGCGGCTTTGCCTTCGTCGATGGCCACCAGGACTTGCTCGGGTTTCCGCCAACGCATCTCGGCCCTGCGTCCGTACTTGGTGACCTGGCCGGTGATGCGAATCTCCCGTCCCTGCAAGACACGGACATCGCGCAGACGGCGCGCATCGCCGCCGAAGATAACGACCGAAAAACTACAGTCACGGTAGTCGCGGCAGAAATTGAGGTACGTGAACCCGGTTTTTGTCGTATGCACCTCAACCACTTTGCCGGTGATGCATGCGATTTCGCCTACCTTTTCGAGGGCCCGGGTGAAGGGCACACACTCCGCATCGTCGGTGACCGCGCCGCTTGCAGGGAATTGCGGCTCCTCGGCACTGGCAAAAACGCATGCGGCCAGCAGGCATGCCAGCATGATGCGGGGCGCGAATTTCACTTGGTGGGTTCCATTTTGAGCACGTCGTTGAAGCGGTTGAAATAGTTGAACAAGCCAATGGCCGCGGCCAATTCAATAATTTCGCCTTCCGAGTAATGGCTGCGCAACTCCGCCCAAAACTCGTCGTCGACCGAATGCGGACGCAGCGTTTCGCGTTCGGCCAACTCGAGCGCGGCTTTTTCGGCGGAAGTGAAATCGCCGCGAACGCGAAAGTCGGCCAGGTGCTGAATCTGATCTTTCGTCCACCCATACCGCTCTGCCAGAGCGGTGTGCGAGGCCAGTCAATACTCGCAGCCGTTGACCTGGGAGGTGCGCACGATGACAAGTTCTTTCAGCTTTGGCGTCAGGGTTCCGGTCTCCATGACGGCGCGGAAATGGGCGATCATGGTGCGCAGAATTTCCGGTCTGTGCGCGACCGTGCGGAACATGTTAGGCACATTTCCGCGTTGCTTTTGAAAGTGGTCGTAAATCGCTTGCGTGGGCTCGTCCACCTGTGAGCGTTCCAGCCGTGGAATACGCATAGTGCATCCTCGATGAGAGACCGGGAAGAGAACCGAAATCGCGTGCTGCGTTGCGGCGCCGGCCCTCACTTTCGTATTTTGTAATTTCCGATCGACCGCAACAGAGATGCCCATTTTGCGGCACAGACGCGCGACTGTCCAGCAGTTCCCTCGGTCACCGGGCTAGTTCGAAAGAACTAAGCGAAAATAGTTTGCGGAACTGCCGCCCTGAGCTGCGTCAAAATGGTAATACAGGTGCAGTGCTTTCCGGCAGCAGGTCCGTTTTTCAGAGGGGCGAACGCTATGTCGCGACGATAACGCAGTCGCGTCAAAGATTTGTAAAGCGAATTCCTCGGAAAAGGTAAGACACGGAAAAACCGGTGGTGGAAGCGGTGAGCTATCAACCGGAACTGCATTGCCGAATAAAACACCGCATATTTACTCCAGGGAGTAGCTCGATGAAATGGTGGAAGGCCGTTCTGCTCGCGTGTTTTGCCGCGGGAGCAGTAGCCGCCGAACATGGTCAGTTTTCCGCGACGAATCCAGCGATACACATTGCCGGAACAGCCGCCGCGCAGGACTCGCTGGTTCACATTCTGAGTCCCGTTCCAAGCCAGCAACTAAGCACTAACTACGTGGATGTGAATTACGAACTCGTGAACCCCGGCGTGAGCGGCGGTTCGCCGGATTTTCAAGTGCAGCTTGACGGCCGCGAACCGGTCTCAACGAAAGATACGACTTACACGTTTACGGGGCTGACTCCCGGTCAGCATACGGTCATCGTCCAACTTGTCGATGCGAATGGAACGCCAGTCACAGGCGGACGCTCGATGGTGGTGTTCTTCGTAGTCGCGGGTGGATCGCAGCAGCAGGGTACGCGCGCACCGGGTATGACGGCCAACAATAGCGACCAGCCGGAAATCGCTCCGGCTTCCAGCGCACTGCCGTTGCTCTCCATCATTGGATTTGGCGTTCTGCTGGGCGGCGTAGCCTCTGCCATGCGGACCCGCGGATAGACCGCTCGTTGCTGCGCGCGCTTGTCACAAGTCAAATAATGTCAAGTGGGTATTTACTTAACGCCACCGAACGCAACAGGTTGTGGTTTGACCAGGGTTGCAAACGGGACCGGATCTACCTGCACAGCCTGCTGGGCCAAGCGATAGAAGAGTTTGCCGCGC
>JBEKBO010000023.1:0-41538 GCA_050015355.1 Candidatus Korobacteraceae bacterium
TACATGCTTTTGCAACGGAATCTGATTTATACCGGAATCACGCGGGGCAAGAAGCTGCTGGTACTCGTCGGGCAGAGGAAGGCGTTGGGGATCGCGGTGCGCAATGATCGACCGCAAAGGCGGTATTCGGGGTTGCTGGCGAGTTTGAGGGGCGACGGGCTGGTGGCGGCACCCTGACCCGATGACGGGCATGCTCCGGGCTGAGCATGGAAATTAGTTAGAATTTCCGCTAATTCCAGGAGGTGGTAGCCCGCCTGGCGGACCAGTGGCAGCCGCTTTGGCCCGTTGCGAGAATAGGTAGCCATTCCACATGGCACCGGCGATCATGAGCAGCAGGGCCAGAAAGAATCCTATTTCATAGTTGGCCTGAAGCACGCCCTGTCCGTGTTTCACAATCCCACCATCTATCCGCGACTTCATGATCAAGAGAGACAGCGCTCCGACAACGCCGCTGATTGCAGGAATAATTGCTGCTCTTGCACCGGCAAAGCTCACTCCAAAACCAATAACAGCACAAAGCCCGGCAACTGCGCAAAATGGTTCCTGGGCGATCCTTTGCTCCCGGCTCGGCCCAAACGCCTGAGGCACTTCTAGTGTGGTGCCGGTCGCTAGCTGCACACCTGTGACGGACGCAATTTTGTGCCCCCCACATGAGACCGTCATGAAGGGAAAGAAAAAACACAGGATGCTAACGATAAAGATGGCAGGAGAAACTTTAGAGCTTGGCCTCATCGCACAACATCTCCCCGGATGGGGTACGCGCTCACACTTTGGATACGCACCCTATCGGCCCGGCACCACCACTCCCCCGTCCATCTTGGGAATCCCAAAGTGACCGCTCAGATGCAGCAGGTCGAGCGGCGTAATCGACCCCGACACCGAGACGAAGTGCAGCTCCTTCACCCCCACCAACAGCACCGCAATATCGCGGATTGACGCATGGTCCAGGTGAACCCACAGATCGGTCGTCAGTCCTCCATCGCCCTTGTGCTTGTCCACCAGGTGTTGCCAGCCCGCCTCGCGATATTGCTGGTTGATCGAATCCATGATCGCCGGATCATACGAAACCGCGCCCTGAAAGCGGAAGCTGTGCACCGAAACTCCGTTCACTCCCGCAATCACCCGCCGCAGATCCTCATCCTTGTCCAGCTTGGAAGCCAGTGCCAGCATCGAGTGGTCCAGCGTAAACTCCGTCCGCGACGAGGCGTTCTGCCCCAGCGCCGCAATTCCCTCCGGAACCCACGCCCTTGCCTGATTCGGTGTGACTACCGGAGCCTGACTCGGCGGCGCAGGTTGAACCGGCGGAGCAGCCAGAGGCTGGCTCGGCGGCGGGCCTGGGTTTGATCCTGCGCCACCGCGCTCATCACCATTGCGCAGCCAATCAATGTCAGAAGCAGAATGCGGGAGAGCCTCATCTTTTTTGCCTCACAAAATGTGCTGACGCGTGGCCGCCAGCCACAGACGTGGTTTGAATTCTAAACCCAGCCGATCAGCAGGGCGCAAACCCGGAGCACCAGACAAAACTCTTTCAATCGGGCGGGGTTCACTTAATTACAGAAGATCGAGGTCTGGACAATGAAAAAGACCATTATCGCGCTATTCGGTCTGGTTCTGGTGTTTGCCCTGGCTGCGCCCCCCAAAGCGAGCGCGCAAGTAGCAATTGGAATCGGCGCTGGACCATACGGGTACGTTGCGCCTGCGCCTTATCCCTATTATGCCTGCGGCTACTATCCTTACTATGCTTGTGCCTATCCCTACGGCGGAGTCGTAGTCGGCGGCGGGTGGTATGGCGGAGGCTGGGGCCGCGGTTACTACGGCTACCGCGGCGGCTATGGTTATCGCGGCGGCTATGGATACCGCGGGGGTGGCTACGGCTATCGGGGAGGTGGGCACGTTGCCGGCGGCTTCAGCGGTGGACGTGGCGGGGGTGTTGGGCACAGCGGCTTCAGCAGTGGGCACGGCGGAGGCGGACGGCGCTAAAATCCGTTCCGCAAGATGAATCTTAGATCTTCGCCCCTTCAGCCGAACCTGGCTGAGGGGGCTTTGCTTTGCGGAGGAAGAGCGTCTTGCGTCGTCCTGACGGACTCGGACGTGTTGCCGTTGCTCGAAATTGAGGCGAACTCTGGCATCCGCAACGGTTCCAATTGTTGAGCAGCGAAGCTCCTTTATCCGAACCGCCAACCGCATGTGAGGTGGACTGTGAATTGGCGACGTGATTTTGTCTTGGAGTTGAGGCAAACTCCGGCGTGTCCGTTTAAGTATTGGAACAGAATGGAACAGGTTTGTGATATTGAGGGCTTGTAAGGGTAATAATTTACTTGACTCGCCCACTTATTTGAGCTAATATTCGGTTCATGGAGCACGTTATGAACAGCGAACCGAATAGTCTTCAAGATGCAATCCTTTATTTCTCAGACCCAGACCGCTGCATTGAATACCTCGCCATTCGCCGCTGGCCTGATGGCATTGTGATCTGCCCGATCTGTGGTTCAAATAGTGTGAGCGCATTCAATAAGACTCGCTGCACTTGGAAGTGCTCCAGCCATCACCCGAAGCGGGAGTTCTCCATTAAGGTCGGAACCATGATGGAAGATTCTCCTATCGGCTTGGATAAATGGCTCACCGCAACTTGGCTGCTCACCAACTGTAAGAACGGAATCAGCAGCTACGAAATTGGGCGTGCTCTTAGGGTAACTCAAAAGAGCGCGTGGTTCATGCTTCACCGCATTCGGCTTGCGATGCGGAGCGGTTCCCTGATGAAGGTTGGCGGTCCGGGCTCTACCGTTGAAGCCGATGAAACCGTGATCGGCGGCAAACTCAAGAACATGCACAAGTCCCGCAGAGACAGAATGGGCCTCGGACTCGGTGATGGGTACCAGAAGAACAAAACCATGGTCATGGGGGTTCTTGATCGTGACGCTCGCCAAGTACGTGCGACCGTGATTCCCTACGCTGGCCGCGCTCCGATGGAAGCAATGGTGCGCAGTCATGTCGAACCCGGAACCACCATGATTACCGATGCTCATGTCGGCTACGATCTCCTCAAGAACTACTTTCCGCATGAAGTGATTAACCACATGGAAGCCTATGTCAGAGGCAAGGTACATACCAACGGGATTGAGAACTTCTGGAGCCTTTTGAAGCGCGGCCTGAACGGAACCTATATTGCCGTGGAACCTTTTCATTTGTTCCGGTATGTAGATGAACAGGTATTTCGGTACAACAATCGCAAAACCTCAGAGCGCAATATGGGCGATGCCGACCGATTCAATCAGGTAATCCGCAATATCACTGGTAAGCGCCTTACCTTTGCCGAAGTAACTGGAAAGGTCGGAGAAACGATTAACTAACCCTTACCGCAAGAAGCGGGGCCGTAAGAAAGGGAGATGAACCAAGCATGGACCAAGTAACCACCACTCTCCTGATGAATATACTTACCGAGGCCGTTGGCTTCGCCGCAGAAAATCGCCTAAGACTTATTGCCCTAGAGAATGTTCTGAGGCAACAGAATCCCCCTCTATACGGGGCTTATGCGAAGGAGACAGAGACTCTAAGAAGCCAAAAAGTCTGTGAGTTAGATCGCGCAGCTCTCGACAGGCTTCATAACAGGCTTCTTCAGATAAAACTACCGGAGGAGACGTAACTGGCATTTCCGATTTCATGGTCTCTGGACTCCTGTTTCCTTCCTCTTGCGGCCCGAAGCGGAAGTTCTGGGCTTCCGCTTTTTATTTATTACCGCTCGCTCTCTCTTCCACTGTTCTTCTCTGCGCTTCAGCTCATCGCGCGGAACAGAGAGTATCTGGCGCACGGCAGCATCAAAGTTGTCATATTCGGAGCTATGATTGTCTTTCGCCATTCAACATTCCTCTCTAAAGGAGCACGCCACATGAATGAACGGTCGCTTGAGATTCTGCTCGGTACAATTACTGACCAACAATACCTGTTTCACATCCTTGTTAAGTTGCTGGTCGAGAAAGGCGTTATATCCAGCGGAGAAGTACAGGCTCGCTATAACCAAAAGGAGCGATTTCATTTCGGTCATGATCTCCTTGAGCAATTGGTTGCCAGTGGTCTAAAAATCGGCACAAACTCGCCTTCCTCATCACCCCAAGAATCCGCTTCCGTTCCGCCACGGGCAACGACGGCAGAAGTTGATCCCGAGTCAAAATAGAAGTCTTGATATAGCGATTCACACCAGTCAGAACGGCCATTAAACCTTGAAAGTCGAACAGTTTTAGATCGTCCCAATTTGCAAGTCGCTCAAAGACCCTCCGCAGTTCCACCCGATGTGGGAAGTTTATGCCCCTCGTATCTCCCGACTTAGCTCTGTACGTCATGAATCGACCTAGCCAGTAAGTAACAAGATCAGCCGCTTGGAGTTCGGGCACCTTTTTAGGGTCTGAAAAGACCATATCCTCGGCCAGCTTTGGCCGACAATTCATCGGCGGGTCGCTTTTCAGCATTAGATCGTACAATTCAAGCGCTTTCATCTTGTACTGATCTTGTCGACTCATTACCGGATATAGTAAATCTCCGTTGGGTACATGCTTGACTAACTGAACAATACAGTTATGAAACGGAACAAAATATGGCTTACTAGGAGCGCCAGGACTTGTCCACTTCATGCCATTGTGGTGCCCGCCAGTAATATAATGCCGCTCATCTTCCGTCAAGGATCGGAATAGTTTTACATCAATAGAAGAGCCAACAAGTCGAAGATCACGGTGCTGTAGACAATCAAACAGATTTTTAATGAAAGCCTTACGTTTTCCCGGTTTCCAGTTCTTGTACTTTTCGTCGCTGCCGTAAAACTCTAATGAATGAAAGTACTCAACCTTAAACTCAGCAAGAACAAACCTCCAATCGTGCTCTAATCGCTCCCATTCCTGGCATCTACCAACATGGCCAGCAATAGTGCAGTATGGGTCATCCCACTGAATCCCCGTTTCGTCCATGTGGGATTTGAAAATAGCCAATTTACTAGACTCCTTGAAGCCGTGGAGGACTTGCGCGAGCCGCCCAACCCAAGTATCGGGTGTCACAGCACACCCCTATCATGCTCGCAAACTTTGGGCGAGTCAAGTAAATTATTGCCCTTGTAAGTTGTTGAAAAGATGGTGGCCAGGGACGGAGTTGAACCGCCGACGCCAGCCTTTCAGTCTCCTTATCCTGAGTCTTTACAACAACTTAGGAGCTGCGGGAGACTGCCAGAATCCTGCTAAGTCCGTGTAAGACGGAACCTCACCGGGTGACCAACCGGGTGCATATTGACGCCAGAACTCCAGGGGTTACGCGATCAGTCCCACCTTGGCTACGCTGATGTTGTCGCGGGTTGAGTTCTTGACCACGTACATCATTTCATCGGCCTGATGAATGATGTCGTGCGCATCCACAGCGTCTTCCGGATAGGTGGCCACGCCAATGCTAACCCGGACGTTGAGGTTCAGTCCCTCGCTCTTCAAGAACCCGGCGGTGCGAAAGACCTCCAGCAGACGTTTAGCCAGCACGGTAGCACCTTCTTTGCCGGTCTGGTGTAGCAGAACCACGAATTCGTCGCCGCCATAACGGAAGGCGTAATCGATAATACGCAAGTGTGACTTGATGACGTTACCGACTTCACTGAGCAGTCGGCTGCCGACTAAGTGGCCATGGGTGTCATTCACCCGCTTGAAGTAGTCGAGGTCGAGGAACAGAACGCTGAACTGATAGCCGAAGCGGGCGGAGCGATTGACCTCGGTGTCGAGAGTCTTGTAGAGGTGGCGCGCATTATACAGGCCGGTGCAATCGTCGGTGATCGTCAGCTCCTGAATGCGTTCGACGGCGCGAGCGTTCTCGATCGCAATGGCTGCATAGTCGGCCATGGCGCGCATCAGCAGCAACTCGGAATCGCCAAACCCCGCCATCTCGACGTTAACGAGCTGAATGACGCCCAGCACGCGCTGCTTGGAACAGAGCGGCATGCAGATGATGGAGCGGGTGTGCCACTTGGTAAGCTGGTCGAAACGCTTGGCGAATCGCGGGTCGGTTTGAACGTCGGGGATGAGAAGCGGTTCGCCGTGTTTGGCGACCCAGCCGGCGATGCCTTCGCCAATCCGCAACCGCACCGGCTTGAGGACATCAGCCGCATCACCGATCGCGATGGCGAAATAGAGGTCCTGCTTCTGCTCGTCCACCATGAGCAGCGACCAGGTATCGGGTTTAAAGTAGGCCGCGACCTTATCCATGATGGTCTGCAGAATGGAATCGAGATCCAGCGAGGAGGTGAGCGCCTTCGCGACATCATGAAAGATGCTCAACTGCTGATCGTACCGGGAATCGTCGATAACAGCGCTATCAGTCACGGGCAAAGTACACCCCCGATTCGTGTCTCTTTCCAGACGAGAGGAGCGGGAAGGTGATTACAGGGTTCCCTCCGCTCCCGGACTGTACAACATTCAGAATCTGCAGTCGAGTTACTTCTGTAATCTAGCGGGGAGTTCCAGTGATGATTCACCAAATCTCCCAAATGAATGACCGATCCTGCTGTAATGAGCTGCTGAACCGACCACTCTTCTCCAGATCAGCGATACGAGTCATAACCGCCTCCCTTAACGGCCCACCCTCGCATCGATCTCACTACCATCACCCGGCTAATATGCCCAATGTTGAGATCACTAGTCACGGAATTCTCTCTCTGTAGCTTCTTCGACAACTCTGGCAATGTTGGTCACGTCCAAACGTATACATCTGGGGCGCCGGCGCAGTACATGAACTTGGCATCAGCCGTAAGGAAGTGAGAAATGAGCAACATACGGGTACTGGTTGGCACACGCAAGGGTGCGTTCATCCTGACGTCAAACGGGAAGCGTGATCGGTGGGACATCAGCGGCCCCCACTTCGCGGGCTGGGAGATCTATCACCTCAAGGGATCATCCGCTGACCCGGATCGGTTATACGCGTCGCAGTGTAGCGGCTGGTTCGGGCAGTTAATCCAGCGCTCCAACGATGGTGGCAAAACATGGGCGCCAGTGGGTAACAAGTTCGTGTACGATGGCGTCCCCGGCACTCACCAGTGGTACGACGGCACGCCACATCCCTGGGAGTTCAAGCGAGTCTGGCATCTCGAACCCTCGCTCACTGATCCGGACACAGTCTATGCCGGGGTTGAAGACGCTGCCTTGTTCCGCTCGGCCGACGGCGGGCAGACGTGGCAGGAACTTCCCGGACTACGCGGCCACGGCTCAGGGTCTCGCTGGCAGCCAGGCGCAGGTGGAATGTGCCTGCACACGATCCTTCTCGATCCGACCGATCCCCGGCGGATGTTCATTGCCATCTCGGCTGCTGGCGCCTTCCGTACCGACGATGCCGGCAAGACATGGCGACCCATCAACCGTGGGCTACATTCGCAACACATCCCCGACCCGATTGCCGAGGTCGGGCACTGCGTTCACCGCATCGCCATGCACCATTCGCGTCCGCGCGTGCTGTTCATGCAGAAGCACTGGGACGTGATGCGAAGCGACGACGCCGGCGAGTCGTGGCAAGAGGTCAGCGGAAACTTGCCCACCGACTTTGGATTCGTGATCGATGTTCACGCGCACGAACCGGAGACCATCTACGTTGTCCCGATCAAGAGCGACTCGGAGCACTACCCGCCAGAGGGAAAGCTGCGCGTCTACCGCAGCCGGACCGGCGGAAAGGAGTGGGAGCCGCTCACGAAAGGTCTGCCACAAGGCGACTGCTACGTCAACGTATTGCGTGATGCCATGGCTGTCGATTCGCTGGATTCGTGCGGCGTGTATTTTGGCACCACCGGCGGGCAGGTGTATGCGTCGGCCGATGCCGGAGATAGCTGGGCTCCCATTGTCCGAGATCTTCCGGCCGTGCTCTCGGTCGAGGTCCAAACACTGCCATGATTCGAGTCATACTCCCGGCACATCTGCGAACGCTGGCGCACGTTGGCGGCGAGGTGAGACTCGACGTCGAGGGTCAGGCCACGCAGCGCTCGGTGCTCGACGCGCTCGAAGCACACTATCCGATGCTGCGTGGTACGATCCGCGATCAAGTAACGCAACAGCGCCGACCATTCTTGCGGTTCTTTGCCTGCGAGCAGGATCTGTCCCATGAGCTACCGGACGCCCTACTACCCGGCGCGGTCACATCGGGAGTAGAGCCTTTCCTCATCATTGCCGCCATTGCCGGCGGCTAGCTTGATTACAAACGGAGGCACCCGACATCGAACGCGGCGCAGCCTGTGCTGGGCTGCTCTATGCACGCAGGCGTGATCCGCACAGCCGAAAACGCGATGCGCTCCTCGACGATCGCATAACCAAGGAGAACTGGTCAGCAAAAACAACCAAAGCCGCTGCTTTGCCCTCTAACAATTCCATTGGGACTGATTTAAACGGGGACCGCAGTATGGGGCGCAGCCTTAGATCCGAGTTTGGTTTGCTTTGTGTCGTTCTGGCTCTTTCCTGGTTCGTGGGATGTGGGTCAGGCAGTTCTGCTAAACTTCCCGCCGCTAATGTTTCAACCGGTTCGCCAGGCGGTAATGCGAACAACTCAAGTACGCCTTCAACCCCTTCGATCGGTTCGCCAAGCGGTATTTCGAATAACTCAAGTACGCCTTCAACCCCTTCGACTGGATCGACCCTGCGTTTCGCCTATCAGGTTCTCAATGGATACCAGGTGGATTCCCTAAGCGGAGCGATTTCTCCGGTGCCGGCCACCTCGGCCAAGGCTCTGAATGGTTCACCCAATGGCCTTGCCGCCGATCCAACAGGCCGATTCCTTTATGTTTCCTATCAGTACTTCAACGCCGACGGCCAGTCGTATGGTCAGCAGGGTGTACAGGAATTCGCGCTTGACGCCACGACCGGTGCCATGACCGAGATATCGGGCTCACCTCTCACTCCCTCCGGACCGCTGATCACCAACAATGCTGGGACGTTTCTCTATCTCGGCAGCGCGGCCATCTCTGGCGGAACGTTGACCGTCTTTGCCATCGATCAGCAAACCGGCGCGCTGACATTGTCGGCGGCGCAGGGACCGGCTTTCGGTCCGGTGATGGCGATGGATCCGCAAGGACGTTTTCTGTTCACCGCCGGCGGTGGCGTGAGCGGTAATGAGATCGGGGTCGATACGCTCGACCCAGCTACAGGCGCAGGCACGGCCGTTGGCTTCACGCCAGCAATCGGTCCGAACTTCATACTCGGACTTGCCGTGGACCCGGCGGGTAAGTACCTGTTCGCGCTGGGCCAGATCGGGGCACCCGCCCAGCCCGCCGTGCAATCGTTCGTCATCAACGCGGATGGCTCTCTCAACCCGACCGGAGGCCCTCAGCCTGCAGGAAAGAATGTGCCGACCGCAGGTTCTTCCGCAGCCGTAGATGCCAGTGGCCGGTTCCTGTACGTGGTCACGGATCTTGGTTTGTACGTGAGGGGATACACGATTGATTCTGCGACCGGGGCGATTAGCGAATTACCTTCTTCTCCTCTCTTGGCGCATCCAGCACGGCTCTCGCAATGTTATGAACGCTTTCAACCTCCTCCACTGGCATTTCCTCATGAATACCCTGCTTCCACAGCCCAAAAAGGCGGCTATGCCGGCAAATCGCTCCGCCCCAGCGTCCCCACTTTGCGCCCAGAAGCGATTACAGCCGGGGCGACCCTCGCTCCATGGTTCCGGGTGCGGCTGGCTGGTGCGGAGGTCACTGAGGCTTTTTGGGCCAAGCTGGCGGGGCTGTCCTGACCCTTTCCGGCTTGCCTGTTCGTATCCACAAGGAAGCCGGTATACTGCAGGTTCGTGATGGGGGCACAACAGAAGGAGGATTTTACGCACGTGGATCCCGCCGAACTATTGAAGGCAATCGCATTTGCTGCCGACAAGCATCGTCACCAACGCCGCAAGGACGCTGAAGCGTCCCCGTACATTAATCATCCGATAGCAGTCGCAAACGTTCTCGCAGGCGAGGGCGGAATATCTGATGAGGTAACGCTTCTAAACACGATGCCTTATACAAATGCGAATGACAGCGACAAACAGCCGCCATTTATGCGGGCATGAGACGCCAACATGCGCAATTATTTATGACGCCGTGTTTAGCGGCTGTTTTACATGACACAGTCGAAGACACGCTCGTCGAGACTGTAAGGCATTACCGAGCCGAATGGGAAGCCCGGCTGTTTGCGGGAGAGGGTAGAGAGGCTGCCAATGCGGCCCAAGCACGCCAGGGTGCGAGCCCGCTCGGCGAACGAGGGCTCGGGGACCGAAGGCTGATGAGTTACCGGACCACTGCTTGCGTGCTTTCTCCCGGACGATGACACCCGTTACCTCCTATGAAGACGCTCTCTAAAGTAATGGGAAACTCGTGACGATCGCCATACCAACCACGCCTCCGGCATGCGGAAGAAATTAGCTTTGCGGATCGAGCGCCAGCAGGACGATCTTTCCAACGCCGCCCTTTTCCGCTAGCACCTGTGCCTCAGCCGCATCGCGCAGAGGAAGCCGGCGACCGATCGGCAGAACGAACTTGCCATCGCGAACATCATCCGCAAATTCACGTACCTTTGATGGATCAGGCCGGGCGAACACCCGCGTGATTTTTACGGTCGGGGTCAACGCCGCTGTACCTTCCGGCACTGCAGAGGCATACCCAAAGGAGCCTCCCGGCTTCACCTTTGCAATCAACTTCGCCGCTACTTCGCCGCTAACGGTATCGGCAATTGCATCCACCAAGCCGAGCTTCGCAATCGCTTCGTTGTCATCAATCGCCACCGCGCCAGAGACGCCGAGGGAGCGAGCGTCCTCCAGTTGCTTCTTGCGCACGCCCGCAATCACCTGCGCACCTATCTTCTTTGCCGTATGCACTGCGGCTCGTCCCACGCTGCCCAGTGCTCCGGTTACCAGTATTGTCTGTCCCTTCTGCAGGTTTGTCGCATGGCGCACCAGTTGGTCTCCCGTCAAGGCAATCAGCGGAATTGCCGCCGCATCCACCAAGTCGACTCCATCCGGCAGGTGTGTCACATCCGAATCGGGCACTGCGACCAGTTCTGCATAGGTCGCATTCGACAGCGCGAGTACGCGGTCACCGGGCTTGAAGTGCTTCACATTGGCACCCACAGCGCGCACGACCCCACTCACATCGCGGCCAAGAATTGCCGGAAACGACAACGGAAAATCCTTCTGTCTCACACCCGAGCGAACCTTCCAGTCAATCGTGTTCACGCTCGCAGCGGACGCCGCGATCAACACCGTATCACCGCTCACCTGCGGATCGGGAACGTTGTCTTCAAACTTCAGCTTCTCAGGACCGCCATACACATGTAGCACAACCGCCTTCATTTCGTTTCTCCAATGCTGGCCGCCGACCTCGTGGACATCAGTTTCCCCATTAGATGCACAACCGCCATCCTATAACTGCGTAAGCGTACCATGCCCGCTCAACGGGTCGATTTACTTGTTCTTGGCGGTGATCTTTAAGTTTTGTTTCTCTCGGTGGCAATTTGCGATCAAAATGGAAGCATGAAGCGTTCCGGCACCGCCGATCTCCCTCTTCACGGAGGCCGTGTACCAGCCTGGCTAGGTGAACGCATGACTCGGCTCGGCACGGTAGTTGTCGAGCACGTTGTCACCTCGTATGGAGCTTCAGGACTTCTCACCCGGTTGAGCGATCCCTTCTGGTTCCAGGCCTTGGGCTGCGTAATGGGGATGGACTGGCACTCTTCCGGCATCACAACTTCGGTGATGGGGGCGCTCAAGCGCGGGCTCAATCCGCGATCCTCCGAGCTTGGTATCTACATTTGCGGCGGGCGCGGACGTCACTCGCGTCGCACACCCGACGAATTGCGTACCTATTCCGGCCATACCGGACTGGACGGCGAGGCACTTGCCCGCACCAGCCGCCTCACCGCCCGCGTTGATAACAACGCTATCGGCGACGGATTTCAGCTCTATCTGCATTCCTTCGTCGTCAGCGCATCCGGAGAATGGGCGGTTGTTCAGCAGGGGATGAATCCTTCCAGCCATCTCGCTCGCCGTTATCACTGGCACTCGGCGGAGGTCCGTGACTTCACCTCGAATCCGCATACAGCAATTCTTGGTCGTCCTCAGGGAATCATTCTGAACCTGGTTGACGCGCGCTCTTCCTACGCCCAGCAAGCTTCGCTGAACATTGTGAAGGGGCCCGTCGATTCATCTCTTGCGGAATTCCGAAAACTTACGATGCCCGCTCATCATGACATTCGCCGGCAGGATGTTGATCTCAAGCGTCTTGGAGCCGTGCTCGCAGTTGCGCACGACCAGGAGTTGCGTGACTTTGCTTCCTTGTTGCTTGTCGAAGGACTCGGACCGCGCACGCTTCAATCGCTGGCTCTCATTGCCGAGGTTGTGCATGGTGCCCCCAGTCGCTTTTCTGATCCCGCCCGTTTCTCATTCGCGCATGGCGGCAAGGACGGCCATCCATTTCCTGTGCCGCTCAAAACCTATGACGAGTCCATTGCCGTCCTACGCCGGGCGCTCGATGCTGCGCGCCTCGATCACACGGAGAAACTGGAAGGTTTCCGCCGTCTTGATCGTCTCAACCGAGCGGTGGAAGAACAGTGCGAGCCTCTTGCGGACTTCAGCGCCGCCATCGCTCACGAGCGCGCCATCTCGGCTTCCACCACGTCACAGCCGACGAGCGCGAGAGGCGAAACGTCTGCTTAAAATCCAAGAGCCGCCTCTCGGCGGCCCTTGATTCCTGCACTGGAGTTGATCTACTCCTGGTGGCGCTTCCAGTCGAGCAGTTCGCCGATGGTTGAGGTTCCAGGCGCCGATGGCGGATGCTTGTAAGCTTCCACGTCCGCTCTCGTCGCTTCCGCGCCCACGGCGCGAATGCTCAGCCCGACTTTCTTTTCTTCCGGGTTCATCTTGATGATCTTGAACTCGTATTCCTGCCCGGCTTCCAGCGTAAGTGCAGCGCCGTGTACGTCGGCAGCCTCGGAGTTGTGGCACAGGCCCTCGACTCCATCGGCAACCTCGACGAATGCGCCAAAGCTGGCGAGCCGCAGAACCTTGCCGTGAATGACATCTCCAACCCGATGCTGCTCGAAGAATGACTCCCACACATCAGGCTGAAGCTGCTTCACCCCGAGCGAGAGACGGCGTTGATCGGGTTCGATCGCCAGCACCGCCGCGCGCACCTTGTCGCCCTTCTTCAAAACTTCGGAAGGATGCTTGATGCGCTTGGTCCAGCTCAGATTGCTGACGTGCACCAGACCGTCGATTCCGTCTTCGATCTCGATGAAGGCGCCAAAGTCGGTGAGGTTGCGAACCTTGCCCTCGACAATTGAGCCCACCGGATACTTTTCGTGCAGCGACTCCCACGGATTCGATTCCAACTGCTTCAAGCCGAGCGAGATGCGGCGCTCCTGCGCGTTCACGTTCAGCACCACGGCTTCGACGTGGTCACCGACGTTGACGATCTTCGACGGATGCTTCATCCGCTTCGACCAAGTCATTTCGCTGACGTGCACCAAGCCTTCGATACCCTGCTCGAGCTCAACGAAAGCACCGTAATCGGTCACGCTGATGACCCGGCCCTGCACCCGCGCGCCGATCGGATACCGTTCGGCGGCATCCAGCCATGGGTCGGGCGTGAGCTGCTTGAAGCCCAGAGAAACGCGCTGCTTGTCCTTGTCGAACTTGAGAACCTTTACCTGGATCTGATCGCCGACCTGCACCAGGTCGTGCGGGTGCGTCAGCCGGCCCCAGGACATATCCGTGATGTGCAGCAGGCCGTCGATTCCCCCCAGGTCAACGAATGCGCCGTAGTCGGTCAGGTTCTTCACCGTTCCGGTCAGCACGGCATTCTCGGCAAGCTGCTCCATCGTCTTATCGCGCTTGCTGGTGAGTTCTTCTTCCAGCATCTGCTTCCGGCTGACGACGATGTTGCCGCGCTTCTTGTTCAGTTTGATGACGCGAACGTCGATGTCCTGGCCTTTCAGGGAATCGAGGTTGCGGATCGGCCTGGTGTCGACTTGCGAGCCGGGCAAAAATGCGCGTGCCCCCATCACGTCAACCGTGAGGCCGCCCTTGATGCGATCAATGACGTGAACCTTAATGGAAGACTTGTCGTTGTACGCCTTCTCAATCTCGTCCCAGGCGTGGAGACGTTGTGCCTTTTGGTGCGAAAGATTTACGTAGCCCTCTTCCGTGTGACCTTTTTCGATCATCACGTCGATCTCGTTGCCGGGCTGGAATTTGACATTACCCTCGTGGTCCTGCACCTCGGCCAGCGGCACGACGCCTTCGGATTTGAGTCCGATGTCCACGACAAGGTAGTTAGGGTTGATACCGATTACGGTGCCCTTGAGGACGCGGTCCTCATTGGCAGCCAGCTCACTTTGCTCTTGTTCGAATGTTTCGAGTGCGGTTGCGAAGTCTTCCGTCATGGTTTCTTTGTCGCTCCGGGTTGAACCCACTTTGGGGCGCTCGGAACTATTAGTGTTTGGATTTAGGTTCGAGTTGCTCTGCGCCTGGGCGGTTGGTGGTTCGTGATGCGAACCGGGTTCCTGGTTCAGTTCGTTAGACTGGGTGTCGTTGCGGGTGTCGTTAAAGGCCATCGGTGCGCATCGGCCCACCCTCGCTTGGAAGCGAAGGTGAGAGGGTTTCCTTACGGACTGCTGGCTTGCGTCTCTTGGGAAGATTAGCCCGGTTTAGGGCATCTTGAACAATCCAGCGGCCGGATCACACAGTACGACCCCGCACTGCATGACTCTCTTGACTATACCAATGGCCGCCAAAAAGTGTCAAACCGGGAAATGCGATTTATTGCGACAACCGCCTGAATTCTATGCCACTTCCGAAATTTTTCAGCTCCCACTGCCCGGCGCCTCGGCGCCGCCATGATCGAACCCCGCGAAGGGTTTCTCGCCAAAGCGGCATTCTGGTACTCTCGGCAACATGGACTATCTTTGGACCCCCTGGCGCTACGCCTACATTACCAGCGCTGACAAAGCTGAGGGCTGTTTGTTTTGTGAAAAATTGAAACTGCCCGATGCCGAGGCAGGAATCGTCTTCCGTGGCCAGTCCTGCTTCGTCATCCTGAATGCCTTTCCCTATACCAGCGGGCACGTGATGATTGTGCCCTATGAACACCTTGACCAGCTTAGGAATCTCGCGCCAGAAGCCGCCGTCGAGATGATGATGCTGGCTCAGCGGGTGGAAGACATTCTGCGCCGGCTCTATCATCCCGATGGCATCAATCTGGGCATGAACATCGGCAAGGCCGCCGGAGCCGGAGTTGCCGGGCACATCCACATGCACGTCCTGCCCCGCTGGGTCGCCGACGCCAGTTTTATGAGCGTCGTCGGCGAAACCCGCCTGCTGCCCGAAGATCTCGAGCAGACCTATGTCCGCATCCGGCAGGCTTTCGACGAGTCTTGATTCGGTTGCGCAGGGGTATGGGCCCTTGCGAGATGGCGAAGCAAAAAATCTGCGGTGTTGGTTTCAAAGTTTCAAGTTTCAGGAGTTTCAAAGGCTGAGGTTTTCCAGAGATGACAACTCGCCCTAGTTCAACGTGAAACTTTGAAACCTGAAACTTTGAATTCTGCGCCGAATCACCGCTTCAACAGCACTTCCATTTGCTGCTCGCTCACGACTTCAACGCCGAGTTCGCGCGCCTTGTCCAGCTTTGAGCCGGGATCGGCGCCGGCAACGACGTAGTCGGTCTTCTTGCTTACCGATCCCACGACCTTGCCTCCAGCGTCTTCAATCATGCGCTTGGCTTCGTCGCGAGCATATTTCGCAAGCGTTCCGGTGAGTACGAAGGTTTTTCCCGCCAGGGTTGTGCCGCGTTCTTTTCTTGCGCGTTTCTTCCATAACGTCTCAAGCCCTTCTCTTTCGCTTTTGCCCTTGAGGCGCTCGATGAGCTCCAGGTTTTTCGGCTCTTCGAAAAATTCGCGAATGCTGGCGGCAATGCGCGGGCCGACTTCCTCCACCTGTTGCAGCTCGGTCAGGCTTTCTTCGGCATTTGTCTTGGTGGCAGCCTCAATCAGCGCATCCATCGACCCGAAGTGCTGCACCAGAAACTCCGCGGTGCGTTCCCCCACAAAGCGCATGCCGAGTCCGAACAGCACGCGCTCCAGCGGCAACTTTTTCGATCTCTCGATTTCGTCGAGAACGTTCTGCGCCGACTTGTCTCCCATGCGCTCCAGCGAGAGCAGGTCGTGCTTGCTCAGTTTGTAAATGTCGGCCACGTCCTTGATCAGGCCGCGGTCCACGAGCTGATCGACCAGGGCGTCGCCCATGCCCTCGATGTTCATCACGCCGCGCGAGGCAAAGTGCAGAATGGTCTCGCGCAGCTTGGCCGGGCAGTTCGCATTGACGCAGCGGAAGTCGGCTTCGCCTTCGGCGCGCACCACGTGTCCGTGGCACTCCGGGCAATGTTCCGGCATCTGAAAATGACGGTGCCCGCGCGGATGATCTTTGTCCTCGACCACTTTGACGACTTTGGGAATCACGTCGCCGCCGCGCTCGACCATCACCCAATCGCCGATCCTGATGCCGAGATTGTCGATGAAATCCATGTTGTGCAGGGTGGCGCGCGAGACCGTTGTGCCGCCAATGGGCACGGGACGCAGCACGGCCACGGGCGTGAGCTTGCCGGTGCGTCCGACCTGCACGGCGATGTCTTCGATCTGCGTGGTGCCTGAGCGCGCGGCGTATTTGTAGGCGATGGCCCAGCGCGGGGCCTTGCCGGTGAACCCCAGGCGCCGCCAGAGCTCCGTGCGGTTCACCTTCACCACTACGCCATCGATTTCGTAAGGCAGGCTTTCGCGCTGGCTCTCGAACTCGTTGATGAAGTCCCACACCTCGTCGATGCTGTGTACCAGTTTGCGATGCGGATTCACCTTGAAGCCGGCCTTGGCGAGCGCGTCGAGCGCGTGCCATTGCATGTCAAACAACATCTGTCCATCCCGCATCAGGAAATAGGCGTAGAAATCAAGGCGACGCTGCGCCGTGATGTTCGGCTCCAGCACACGCACCGCGCCCGCCGCCGCATTGCGCGGGTTGGCAAAGCGGGAAAGTCCTTGCCGGTCGCGCTCTTCGTTCATACGCTCGAAGGCACTGGCCGGCATGATGACCTCTCCACGCACCTCGAACTCCTCGGGCAGACCGGCATGTTTCAGAGCGGCGTAGGAAATCGAGAGTGGAACCGAACGCACCGTGCGCAGATTGGGCGTCACGTCCTCGCCGATGGAGCCGTCGCCGCGCGTGATGGCCTGCGCGAAACGGGTTCCCGCCTTCGATCGTGGCTCGGCGGGGCCGGGCGCATAGCGCAATGCCATCGACAGCCCGTCCAGTTTGAGCTCGCACACGAATTCGACCCGGGGTGTTCCGGCCAGCTCATGGACCCGCCGTGCCCAGTCGCGCAGTTCCTGCTCGTTGTAGGCGTTATCGAGCGAGAGCATCGGCGTCGAGTGCGGCACCTTGACAAATCCCTCTCGCGGCTTGCCGCCCACACGCTGCGTCGGCGAATCCGGCGGGATCAGCTCCGGATGTGCCTGCTCGAGCGCCTTCAATTTGTTCATCAGGCCGTCGTAATCGGCGTCGCTGATCTCCGGGTCGTCGAGCACGTAGTAGCGGTGCTCGTGGTGGCGAATCTGTTCGCGTAATTTACGCGCCTGCTGTTGATCTTTCTTTTTGCGCGCCTGCGGCATGGGTCTGATTATAAGTTGCCCGGCGTCCGGAATTGCCACTCGCGGGGTGTACTTCCCGGATCACCTGTTTTTTGCCGCCCGCGAACGGCCGTCAGTGGTACACTGCGCCCGAATGGCGAATCCCGTAAACTCGCACGGCGGAAACGGACAAGGCCAGGGGACTCTTTACCTGGTCGGCACCCCCATCGGCAACCTCGAAGATATTTCGCTTCGAGCCCTGCGGATTTTGAAAGAGGTTGACCTGATCGCTTGCGAGGACACCCGCCAGACCCAGAAGCTGCTGAACCATTACGCCATCGAAAAGCGCACCACCAGCTATCACGAGCACAATGAGCTGACGCGGGCCGCCGAGCTTATCATGCACCTGGAACAGGGGCAGTCGATTGCGCTGGTGACAGATGCCGGCACGCCGGGCATCAGCGATCCGGGTTACCGGCTGGTTGCGCTCGCTATCCGCCACCACCTTCCGGTGGTGCCCATTCCCGGGCCGTCGGCCTTCCTCTCGGCTCTGGTGGCGAGCGGGCTGCCCACAGACTCTTTCCGCTTTGGCGGTTTCCTGCCGGTTAAAAGCGGCCAGCGCCGCGCTATGCTTGAGAGCATCAGGAAATCGCCCCGCACGCAGATCTTCTACGAAGCTCCGCACCGGATCGTCGGGACCCTCGAGGATTTGGTCGACGTCCTCGGGCCGCAACGCCACGTGGTGATTGCCCGCGAGGTGACCAAGATCCACGAGGAATTCCTGCGCGGCAAGGCGGCCGAGGCACTCGCCGAGTTGAAGGCGCGGGCGGAGATTCGGGGCGAAATAACGCTGCTGGTCGGCAAGGCAGAGGAGCAGGGCCAGCCCGCCGTGGCGCAGAAAAACACCAGAACCCTCGTCCGCGAACTGATGCAGAAGGAAAAGCTCGACCAGCGCGATGCCATGAAGCGCGTGGCCAAGGAAATGGGCCTCAGCAAGAGCGAGGTTTACCGCGAACTGCAAAAGGAAAAGTAGCCGACATAAGATCAGCGAGTGCCGGGCGCGGACCGGGGGATGGTAGCTTCCGGCGGCTTTAATGGACTGCTGAAAAGCTCGTAGCAGTGTCATCCTGAGGCCGCTCCGGTTTTGCGCGACCGAAGGATCTGCTTTATTCTCTGCACGCACAAACAGCAGATCCTTCGCTGCGCTCAGGATGACACCTCTGAGAACAGTTTTTCAGCAGCCTGTTAACGCCCTGTACAAAGCGGAAAATTCTCAAATTGGACCGGAGAAACAGTAGAGCCTGAATGTTATCTGCAAAGGCTCTTGCCAAGTCGCTGTTTGCGGGCTATCTTTCGCCAATGGCAAAGCCGGTCCCAATCGGCGCTCGGGGTGTCTCGGAGGAGCGCGTCCAATTCGAGAAAACGCTGACGGCGTTCAACCACAATCTGCCGCCCGTCTACTCCACTCCCGATCTGGTGCGGCTGATGGAGATCGCCGGCTCGCGTGCGCTGCAGCCTTTCTGCGAAAAGGATGAGATCTCCGTCGGAACCGCGATTAACATAGAGCATCGTGCTCCCGCCGGGGTGAATGCGGTGATTAAGGCTGAAGCGACCGTCGAGGCAGCCGAGGGTCGGTTTTTCCTGATTCGCGTGACCGCCAGAGTGGACCAACAGGAAATCGGCGGTGGCACAATCAAGCGCGCCATCGTCAACGTGCCGAAATTTCTTGCCAAGTTCGGAATACCGAAGCCGTAGAAAACAGATTGGTACTTGCAGCCGGGCAGCACGCTAGCGCGGTACGGGAACCGTCTCGTCTAACTCAGCCAGCAGGATGCCTTTTTCGAGCAGCAGGCGTTCGAGTTCGCCCTGCTTTTCCGGAGCATCGAAGAGAAAAGCCTGCATTCCAGCCTTCCGTGCGCCGTCGATATTCGGCGGCTTGTCATCGAGAAACAGGGCGCAACCGGGGGCGACCCGTAGTTCCGCGGCAGTGTGCAGAAAGATTTCCACCTCGGGCTTTACCAGCCGCATCTTGCAGGAAAAGATTCTCACGGCGAATTCGCTCAGCCACGGAAACTTTGCCTGCATCGCGGCGAGCATCTCGAACTCCATATTCGACAGAATTGCCGTCTTGATGCCAGCCTTGCGCAAGCGGCGCGCGAGCGCGAGCATGTCCGGATTAACCCGCGTCCACTGTTCGTTGTCCAACTCGATCAGCTTGCCGAGCGTTCGTGAGTCCAGGGGGCGGCGGGCTACTGCCTGCCAGTATGCGGCAGCCCCACAGGAGGCGCGGTCATAGGCGTCGCGATAGCGCCAGTAGTCGGGTTGGAATGCGTCGAGTGGACGGCCGGCCGTCGAGGCCAACTCCTGCCACTCCCGCAGGGTCGGCGCGTAAGAGAGTACCTTGCCGTAATCGAAAACCACGGCCTGCAAAGATGAAGAAGATTGCTGGGAAGACATTGCTGCTTCTATCATGCCTCAACCAGGCAAATCAGGCCAGCTCTGAATCCATCGGCGGCCCATGGCCGCACTTCGGTACAATCAGGTGAATGTCTTTTTCCTTTCAGGTTGAGGCGACCTCGGGCGCGGCCCGGGCTGGCCGCTTTGTCACCCCCCACGGAGAGGTCGAGACACCCGTATTCATGCCGGTGGGCACGCTCGGAAGCGTAAAGGGCGTTCCGCAGGACACCCTCGAAGAGCTGGGGGTGCAAATCCTGCTGAACAACACCTACCATCTTTATCTGCGGCCTGGGGTGGAAACGGTTCGCCAGCTCGGCGGCGTGCAGAAGTTCATGAGCTGGAAGCGGCCGATCCTGACCGACTCGGGCGGATTCCAGGTCTTTAGCCTGAGCGAGTTGCGCAAGGTCACCGAGGAAGGCGTCGCCTTCCGTTCGCACCTCGACGGCTCTTCGCATTTTTTCAGTCCGGAGAGCGCGCTCGAAGCCGAGATTGGGCTGGGCGCCGACATCATCATGGCGTTCGACGAGTGTACGGAGTTTCCGGCGGAGCGCGAGCGAACCCGGCAGTCGATGGAATTGACCCTGCGCTGGGCTCGCCGCAGCAAGGATTATTTCGAGCAGCACAAGCGCGAGGTTCCCTGGCATGGGGAGAAGACGCTGGCTGCCGGAAGCGAGCAGACGCAGGCGTTGTTCGGCATTGTTCAGGGTGGAATGTATGCCGATTTACGGCGCGAGTCGGCCGAACGCACGGTGGAAATGGACTTCCCCGGCTACGCCATCGGCGGGCTCAGTGTGGGCGAGCCTCGGGAAAAGACCTGGGAAATGGTGAAAGCGGCCATAGCGCTGCTGCCGGCGGCCCGGCCGCGCTATGTGATGGGCGTAGGGACGCCGGAAGAAATCGTGCAGTATGCGGCTCTGGGGGTGGACATGATGGACTGCGTTTTGCCCACCCGGGCGGCCCGGCACGGGTTGTTGTTTACTTCCCAGGGCAAAGTGAGCATTAAAAAGCAGTGCTACGCATGCGACGAGGGCCCTCTCGACCCCAATTGCGGGTGCAGGGTCTGTCGCCGGTACTCGCGTGCCTACCTGAGGCATCTGTATTCGTCGAATGAGGTCCTGGCGCAAGTTCTTAACACCGTGCATAACTTGTCCTACTACCTTGACACCATCAGGAGGGCAAGGCATGCTATAAAAGTCGGGGAGTTTGCAAGTTCCCGCTCTGCTGTTTGAATTGCCACTTTCCGTGCAAAGTAGTGCGGTTCGCTGTAGCGGTCCCAGGAAGGCTGCCGGGCCGCCAGAAAGCGCCTCAGTCGCATTTCTGGATGAGCTGGGGCACTCAGAGATTCCTTGGTTTTGCGGTTTCTGAGGTGTATACCGAACTGGAACGGCTTCCGGCCCAGAGAAAGAACACGTTGACACAGGCGAGACTTGGGGTGTGCCTTCGTGTGGCGGCGCCCGGTGTTCAGGGTGTGGATGTCTGACGGATGTGGTGTTTCATCGATGGCGGTAGCAGTACGGCTTCCCGTGAGTTCAATTCAGCCGGGTCGTGGCAGTCGGCCCGATGAGAGTTAGACAGAATGACAAGCTTATTTGCAGCGTTCTTCCAGGGGCAGGGTGGTGGCTCACTCGGCCTGGTTATGATGGTCGGCATCTTCGCCGTCTTCTACTTCCTGCTGATCCTCCCTCAGCAGCGCAAACAAAAGAAATGGCAGGCGATGCTGAGCAACGTCAAAGCCGGCGACCGGGTGGCGACCTCCGGCGGCATGCGCGGAGTCATCATGTCGGTGAAAGGCGAGGGCCCTGACCCTACGGTCATCCTTCGTGTGCCCCCAGACAATTTGCGGATTGAAGTTGCACGCAGTTCCATCACCTCGGTCTTTACGGACGAGGTGTCCAAGTCCTCGTAGGCGGTTGCAGTCTCCATGAAGAAAAACCTGCTCTGGAAAGTAGCTATCATCCTCCTTACGCTCCTGGTCTTTGTCTGGGGTATTATCCTCGGCAACGATCCCGAAAAGAGCATGGCCGCCATCAAGCAGAACGGCTTGCTGGCGGGCTTGCAGCAGAATATTCACCTCGGGCTCGACTTGAAGGGCGGCACGCACCTGATTCTGCAGGTGATGGTCAACGACGCCGTCAATGCCGATAGCGACCAGGTTATCGAGCGCTTAAAAGACGATCTGCGGCAGAAGAACATCAGCTATGCCGAGATCGCCAAGCCCGATCCGGCGGCAAATCCCGATCGCATCGTGATCAAGGGGATCGGCCCCAATAACAGCGGCAATCTGAAGACGATCGCCGACGAGCGACTCCCCGAATACACACTGAGTTCGGGCGTTGAGGGCACTTATGTCCTGGCGATGAAGCAGCAGTCGCTCACGCAGCTCAAGAATCGGGCTGTCGAGCAGGCTATCGAGACCATCCGCAACCGCATTGACCAGCTAGGGGTCAGCGAGCCCGTCATTCAAGAGCACGGGCTGGGCGAGTACCAGATCCTGGTGCAGTTGCCGGGCGTCGACGACCCGGCCCGGGTCAAGGACATCATGCAGTCGACCGCCATGCTGGAAATCCGGCAGGCGATGGACAACGGCGTCAGCTATTCCTCCGAAGCCTCCGCGCTGGCCGCGCATGGCGGGATTTTGCCTCCGGACTCGGTAGTGATGAAGGGCCACACCATTATTGGGCGTACACCCGAGCCGAGCGGAGAACCGCAGGACACCTATTACGTGGTGAGCCGCGCATCGGCCGTCACCGGCCGCGACCTGCGCGGAGCCGAACCAACGCACGACGAAAATGGCCGTGCGGCGGTCAGCTTCAACCTCACGCGCGATGGCGGCAATCGTTTTTACGCCTTCACCTCCGCCCATGTGGGCGACTTCCTCGCCGTTGTGCTTGACGGCAAGGTTCAGGAAGTGGCCCGGGTTCAGGAAGGCATTCGCGACATGGGGCGCATCACCGGAACTTTCAGCGAGCAGCAGGCCAAGGACTTGTCGATGGTGCTGCGCTCCGGTGCGCTGCCCGCCAGCATCCGTTACCTGGAAGAGCGCACGGTTGGTCCATCGCTCGGCGCCGATTCCATTCGCCAGGGCGTTCGCGCCGCCATCGTGGGCATGGCCGCCGTGATGATCTTCATGCTGGTCTACTATCGGGCGGCCGGCATCAACGCCAACCTGGGGTTGTTTTTGAACCTGATCATTTTGCTCGGATTCCTCGGCTTCAGCGGGGCTACGCTCACGCTGCCCGGAATTGCGGGTTTGATTCTCACGGTTGGTATGGGCGTCGACTCCAATGTTCTGATCTTTGAGCGTATCCGCGAAGAGCTGCGCAATGGCAAGACACCGCCCTCGGCGGTTGAGCAAGGCTTCGGGAAGGCTTTTCTGACGATCATCGACACGCACGTAACCACCATCGTCTCGGCGGCCATTCTATTTCTGTTCGGTACCGGTCCGGTGAAGGGATTTGCGGTGACGCTGACGTTCGGTCTGCTGGCCAATCTTTTTACGGCGGTCTTCGTATCGCGCGCCATCTTCGACAGCATCCTGAACCGGCATCAACGTGGTGAGCCGCTGTCGATCTAGTTTTGCCCGCCGGAGGCGCTGTGCGCGCCGCGGCGGCAGAGGGCTCCGGGGCTTCGGAGCGGCAATAATGGCCCTGGGCTGCCGTTGAATAAGATTTTTGAGGGTTTCAAAGTGGAGTTTTTTCGCAACCCGAACATCGATTTCCTAGGCAAGAAGTGGTATTTCCTGGCCTTCTCGCTAATTTTCAGCACGGCTGGCATTCTTTCGATGGCATTCTGGCACGGCATTCCCCTCAGTGTGGACTTCCGCGGCGGCACGCTCGTCTATGTGAAGTTCACCACCCCGCCGAATGACGACCAGATCCGCGCAGCCATGGATCGCGCCGGGCTGAGAGACGCGCGCATTCAGCGTTACGGCGCCTCCGGCAACAACGAGGTACTGATTGCGCTGGATCTGAAAGAGACCAGCGAACAAGCTCTCGACCAGGGCAAGAACTCGATCGTGCACGCCCTTCAAACCCAGACCGAGGCCGGCAAGCAGGATTTGAACAACGTCGGCTATAGCACGCTGACGCAGTATCTGGTGGACAAGGACCCGCTGCGCGCGGGGCTGGATGCGGCCCAGCGCTACGGGCAGATTGCGCGGGCCATCGTCGATTACCGCGATAAGTCGCTGGGCGGCGTCTTCAAATCTATCTCTGACGTGAACAACGCCGCTCCGCCGGCGGTTGTTTCCAGCTTGCAGCAGGGATTCTTCACCTCCAACTTCGGCGTCCGAAACGTGGAGATCGTCGGTCCGCAGGTCGGCATGCAACTCCAGAAGCAGGCTTTGCTGGCGACACTGTACTCCTTGGCCGGAATGCTGGTTTATCTCTGGTTCCGTTTCGAGTTGATCTATGGCGCGGCTGCGGTTGTAGCCTGCTTCCACGACACGATCATCACTCTGGGCGCGTTTTCGCTGATCAATGAGCCAATATCGCTGACGGTCATCGCCGCCATTCTCACCCTGGTCGGCTACTCGATGAACGACACGATCGTCGTCTTCGATCGCATTCGCGAGAACGTCAGGCTGATGCGCCGCGAAAATCTGTCCGACATTGTGAACCGCAGCATCAATCAGACGCTGAGCCGGACGGTGCTGACTTCCGGCCTGACGTTTTTGACCGTGCTCTCCCTGTTCCTGTTCGGAGGCGAGGTGCTGCACGGCTTCTCGCTGGCCCTCGTGATCGGCATCATCATCGGCACCTACTCTTCGATTTTTATCGCCTCACCGATGCTGGTTGCCTACCAGGATTGGCGTGGCGGCAGGAATGGAAGGAGTCTTCCGGCCAAGGTAACCGATAGCCGGCGCGAAAAGATGAAGATCAAGGCCTAGAAGGGTTTGTTCCGGTCGCGGCCGAAGGAATCCCGGAGGAGCCTTTTCTGGGATATCTAGTCTTGGGGCATTAAATTTCGGAAAAAATCTTTGGCCCGCTTCGATTTAGGACACCAAAACCCGCGCGACGGTGTCTATATCACTAGGCGGGAACTATTTCTATGTTCGAAGACAGTCTTTTCGATTCGGGCAAAAAGGTTAAGGGGCGCAGCCCGTGGGTAACTGTCTTTTCTTTTTCGGTGCAGGTATTGTTGATTGGCGTGCTCGTGCTGATTCCAATCATTTACCCGGAAGCTCTTCCCAGGCAACAATTCATGACGTTCCTGGTAGCTCCGCCGCCACCCCCCCCGCCCCCACCGCCACCGGCAGCGGCGGCCTTCGTAAAACCGCAGAAAATTGTTAGCGAACTTGACAATGGTCGACTGAGGACTCCGACCGCAATCCCCAATAAGGTAGCTAAGATACAGGAAGAGGATACTCCAGCTTCGAATGGCGGAGTTGTCGGCGGTGTTATCGGAGGGGTACCTGGCGGCTCGGTTGGCGGTGTACTCGGCGGCGTATTGAACAGCATAGCCAGTGTCCCGGCCGCGGTACCTAAGATAGCCACACCGCAGAAGGTGCGGGTTTCTTCCGGCGTTGCGCAAGGCAATTTAATTCACGATGTGAAGCCACCCTATCCGCCGCTTGCGCGCCAAGCACGCATCCAAGGAACTGTGGTGCTTCAGGCCGTAATCGGCAAGGACGGCACAATTCAGAATTTGCGGATCGTCAGTGGACACCCGATGCTGGCACAGGCCGCTCTCGACGCGGTGAAGCAATGGCGTTACAAGCCCTATTACCTGAACGGTGAACCGGTCGACGTTGATACGACGATCAACATCAATTTCACTCTTTCTGGTGGCTAGATTAGTTGGTTGCGGCCGAAAAGCTGCATCTAATATTTTGAATGGCGGCGTGCGGTTGCGCTGCCCATAGGCCCTATCAAGTTCAAGCAAGTCGCTGTTCACACCGGTTAGCGCCCGAACGTCGGGCCACTGCGTGCGACATCATCCGGCGCGAGGTGTTTTCAAAGGTTTGAACAGCATTTCGAAAGAGTTTCAGAGTTCCTGAGGAGGAGAACCAACACATGTTTGTCGCAAACCTCGCAACCCTTGTTCTGAGCAACATACCGGCGCTGGCGGCGGTGATGTTCCAGGAAGGTGCCGGCATCGGCTGGGACCCAATCTCCTTATGGAGACAGATGGGTGTTCTGGCAAAGGTTGTCGTGCTCATCCTGTTCATCATGTCTGGCTGGTCGATCGGCATCATGATTGACCGTGCCATGGCTTACGGCGCGGCTCGCAAGCAGTCCCGCATGTTCGCACCCGCCGTCGCCGGAGCTCTGCGCGAAGGCAAGATCGACGAAGCCATCAAAGTTGCCGAGCGCAACAAGAAGAGTCATCTGGCGAAGGTCGTCACCGCCGGTCTGCAGGAATTCAGGGTGCACACCCTTTCCAGCGACATTCCCGGCGAACAGATCGAAGCCTCGCGCCGTGCCCTGGAACGCGCCGAAGCCATCGTTCATGCCGAGCTGAAGCGTGGACTCGGCGGGCTGGCAACGATCGGTTCCACCGCTCCCTTCGTGGGGCTGTTCGGCACCGTCGTCGGAATTCTCAACGCTTTCCGTGGCATCTCCGAATCCAAGCAAACCGGGTTGGGCGCCGTAGCCAGCGGCATTTCGGAAGCCCTGGTGACAACGGCGATCGGGTTGTTTGTCGCCATCCCGGCCGTGTGGATGTTCAACTACTTTACCAACCGGGTGGAAGCCTTCGATGTGGAGATGGATAACAGCTCCAGCGAGTTGATCGATTACTTCCTTAAGCAGCGCAACCTGGTTCGCAAGTAATCGACGCCGTGACAACACCCAGGAGCGGCGTGGCCCAGCCACGCGGCTAATCACGGAGCTGTCATGGGCAGGAGAATTGAAGTATGCCACAACAAACGTGGAGACGGAGCCTGAAGGTCACCTCCGACATTAACGTGACCCCGATGGTCGACGTCATGCTCGTGCTGTTGATCATCTTCATGGTGATCACCCCGATGCTGCAAAAAGGCGTCAGCGTGGATTTGGCCAAGACGGACAATCCCGTGCAAATGCCGGATGCGGACAAGGAAGACTCGCTGCTGGTGGCGGTCATGCGCGACGGTTCGATCTTCTTTGGCCCCGACAAGGTCACGCCCGAGGGTTTAACCGACAAGGTGAAAGACAGGCTTGCCAATCGGGCGGACAAACGTGTGTACATCAAGGCCGATGCGCGCGCCAAGTACGGTGCCGTGGTCGAAGTGGTGGACAATGTTCGTTCCGCCGGAGTTGACGAGCTTGGTTTGCTGACCGAGCAACGCAACAAGCAGGGTTCGTTCGAGCCTTTGCCGGCCAGTGCGGCGGGCACAAAAGATTCGGATAAGAAGAAGAACCCACAGTAAATCCGCCCCAACACGCGCAACTACGGCGCGTATTGGGGGGACCCGGTGGGAGCGAGGCTTCTCTATGGCAATGTCAGTTGGCGGCAAGGGTGGTCCCTCCGCAGACATCAACGTAACACCCCTCATCGACGTGCTGCTGGTGCTGCTCATTATTTTTATGGTGATCACGCCGCTCACGCCGAAAGGCCTGGATGCGCTGGTCCCCCAACCGCCTAAAAACCAGCAGCAGCAACCGCCTTCGAACGACCGTACCATTGTCGTTCAGGTTCTGCGCGGCGCCGGCGGCCAGCCAGCGTATAAAATCAACCAGGACGATGTAACTTTCGAAAACCTGGAAGGCCGGTTGCGCGACATCTTCGCCAGCCGCGCCGAAAAGGTTATGTTCGTGAAGGGAGACACGGAGCTGCCCTTCGCCGACATCGCTGCGGTCATCGACAAGTCCCACGCCGCCGGCGTGGACAAGGTCGGACTGATTACCGCAAGAATCGAGGCCGGCCAGTAAGCGCCCAATCAATCTAGCGGGTTTCTGATATCGTTTGCCCATAGGTCAGACCATAATGGGCCGCAGTAAGCGCCCAACGAATTTGAAGTCGGCCTCCGTCGGAGATTTCCGGTTGCAAGATTTAGGGGCATAGAGAACGAGTTGATCCCGGCCCGCGTCGTCGGCGGTGAAGTCCGGGATCAAAAGCAGTTCCGGCCCGATTCGGCAAGGGAAGGCAATTCAATGAACAGAAGCGTACGAGTGCTGGCTGGCTTGGCGATTCTGCTCGCCGTGCTCTCGGCCGCTGGCTGTGCCAAGCTGAAGGCACGCGATCAGTTGAACAAGG
The DNA here is from genome assembly GCA_050015355.1 of Candidatus Korobacteraceae bacterium. Taxonomy (GTDB): domain Bacteria; phylum Acidobacteriota; class Terriglobia; order Terriglobales; family Acidobacteriaceae; genus CAWBRT01. The sequence continues at coordinate 28,275 of JBEKBO010000023.1, forward strand.
GAGTCCAGTCCTACAAGAATTCACGATACGAAGAGGCGATTGAGCATTTCAAGAATGCGGCTTCACTGGATCCATCGCTGTTGAACGCCCGACTTTATCTCGCAACCGCTTATGCACAGCAATACATTCCGGGCGCGGAAACAGAAGATAACAAGCGCATGGCCGGTTCCGCCATCGAGGAATACAAGCAGGTTCTGACGCAGGACCCTAAAAACATCAATGCCGTCAAAGGCATCGCCTACCTGTTTCTCCAGATGAAGGATTTCGACCAGGCGAAACAGTACTACCAGAAAGCCGCCGCTGTCGATTCGAACGATCCCGAGAACTATTACTCCATCGCGGTCATCGACTGGACACAGGCTTACAAGCTTCGCCAGGAGCAACGCAGCAAATTGGGCATGAAGCCGACGGACCAGCTTAAGGACAAAAAAGGTTGCAGCTTCGTCAAGACCAACAACCAGGCCCCGGTCGAGGAAGGCATCAAGATGTTGCAGAAGGCCCTGCAGATCAGGCCCGACTACGACGATGCGATGGCCTACCTGAACCTGCTCTACCGCGAGCGCGCCGATTATGAATGCGACGACGCCTCGGCTCGCGCAGCGGACACGAAGACGGCAAATGATTGGGTTGACAAGACGCTGGCGACGAAGAAGGCCAAAGCCGAGAAGCAGGGAGCGGGCGGCATCGTGATCGACCAGAAGATCGGCCAGAAGATCGACCAGAAGATCGACCAGAAGAAGTAGGCAGCCCGTCTCTTAACGCCCACGAAGCAGCAGCAGTGCCGGGGAGCGGTATTTGGCCTCGACCAGGCAAAACTGGACTGAAACCTCCTTATTTACCAGCCTCTCCCCGCGACAGGGAGAGGCTTTTGTTTTGGGGAGAGTCCGGCCCGGCGGACGAATTCAGGCGGCTACTTAGAGTGGATTGCCGGCTTTGTGCTATTTTGTCCAGTGGGTGGGATTCCCCCGACTTCCGGGGTGGGGTGGAAAATGTTCCGGCGAATTCTGATTGCCAATCGCGGCGAGATCGCCGTGCGCATTGCACGCGCCTGTCGGGAGATGGGCATTGAATCGATAGGAGTGTTTTCCGACGTGGACCGCCGGGCGCTCTACGTGCGCAAGGTGGACCACGCTTATCACATAGGCCCCGCGCAGGCCAGTGAATCGTATCTGAATACCGAGAAGATTCTGGACGTGGCGCGCCGCAGCGGGGCAGAGGCGATCCATCCCGGATACGGCTTTCTTTCGGAGAATGCGCAATTTGTCACCGCCTGCGAGCGCGCGGGCATCAAGTTCATCGGTCCGAGCGCTCGCTCCATGGAGATGATGGGGTCCAAGACGCGGGCGCGCCAGACGATGAAAAAGGCGGGCGTGCCGTTCGTGCCGGGTTCGGAAAAAGGTCTGGAGAGTGTCGACCGGGCGCTGGAATCCGCCGGGAAAATCGGCTACCCCGTAATGCTGAAGGCTGCCTCCGGCGGCGGCGGCAAGGGCATGCGCCAGGTCCGCACGCCAGAAGAGATGCGATCGGCCTTCGACCTCACCCGCTCGGAGGCGCAACGCGCCTTCGGAGATAACGAAGTCTACCTTGAAAAACTGATCGAGAATCCCCGGCACGTCGAGATGCAGATCATGGCCGACGAGCACGGCGATGTGATTTATCTGGGCGAACGCGAGTGTTCCATCCAGCGGCGCCATCAGAAGGTGATGGAGGAGGCGCCTTCGCCGATTGTCGATGACGATATGCGGCGGCGCATGGGCGAGATCGCGGTCCGGGCAGCCAAGGTTGCGCACTACACTAATGCGGGCACCGTCGAGTTCCTGGTCGACCAGTCGCGTAATTTCTATTTCCTGGAAATGAACACGCGTTTGCAGGTGGAACACCCCGTGACCGAGCTGGTGACCGGTCTTGACCTGGTGCAAATGCAAATCGCGATTGCCGCCGGCGAGAAGCTCACGATCCGCCAGGAAGATGTCCAAATCCGCGGGCACGCCATCGAGTGCCGGATCTATGCGGAAGATCCCGATAACAACTACTTTCCATCGCCTGGGCGCATCACCCGGCTTATCTCGCCCGCGGGCCCGGGCATTCGCCGCGACGGCGGCATCTACGAGGGCTGGACAGTTCCCATTGAATACGATCCGCTGCTCTCCAAGCTAAGCTCCTACGGTCCCACCCGCACGGATGCCATCAACCGCATGCGCCGTGCGCTGGTCGAGGTCTTCATCGGCGGAATAAAAACCAATATCTCGCTGTTCCGCCGCATCCTGTTGCATCCGGAGTTCCAGGCGGGAAACTTCGATACAGGGTTTCTCGACCGTCTCTTGCGCGAGCCTAAACCCGTCGACGAGCGTACCCGCATGCGAATTCCGATTGCGGCCATCGCCGCGGCCCTTTTTGCCCAAGTGGAGAGCAGAGGCGGGCCGGAGATATCTTCGCTGAAAGGGTCCCGCAATGGGGCGGTGCGCGAGCTGCCAAGGAAACCGGTCAGCAACTGGAAACGGAGCGCGCGCGAAGAGGCGCTGCACTAGACCGGATTCGTGGAAAGTATACGCCGCACTTGGCATCGTGCCAGAGGGGGCAAAATGACCTACGACGTCATTATCGACGGCACTCAGCATCTCGTTGAACTCGAACAGCAGGGCGAAACCTGGCGTTGTCACGTCGATGGCCAGGAGATCATCGTAGATGCGGCCTTCACCGCCCGCGACGTCATTTCGATGCTGGTGAACAACCGGGCTCACGAGATCAAGCGCGAGTATTCGATGCTCGGAGATACCCACATCATCATCGGCTCAGAGCGCTTCGCGGCCGAAGTGCGCGACCCCCGCTCCTTGCGGAGCCGCCGGGCCTCGGCGGGCATTGGCGAGGGCCCACAGAAGATCATCGCACCCATGCCCGGCAAAGTTGTGCGACTCATGGTTGCCGAAAAGGACGAGGTTGAGGCCGGACAGGGCCTCGTCGTGGTCGAGGCCATGAAGATGCAAAACGAGATCAAGTCGCCAAAGAAAGGCTTGGTTCAGAAAATAATGGTTGCGGAGGGCAGCAACGTGAATCCCGGCGACACGATGGCCATCGTCGAATAATACCGGCATTGACGGCTGCCGTGAAATGCCATCACGGATGTTTTGCGGTCACCCGGAGAGTGCAGCGGCGAAAGATCATTCTGAAGTCGCTTTACTACTGCGCTCCCGAACTCTTCAGAATCGAATCCGCGAGGTAATTCTCGACCTTGGCTTCGTTGCGCAGCGACTCGTAGTAAGCGGTGCGCAGCAGTTGTTCGCGGCGCTCGCGCAACTGGGTTCGTATGGCCTGTTGCACCCGCGGATCGCTCATCTCCCGTTGTCCCGCCGTCTCCCTACTGATCAAACGGATGATGCGGAACCCGGCCAGCTTGCGGTTGGCATCGCCTCCCGGCAACGGAGGACTGTACTGGCCTGCCTTGAGCTTGGAAATCGCCTCGGCTGCCTGGCGGTCCGACTTGAGTGAGGACTCGGGAATAAATCCAAGATCGCCGCCATTTGCCGAGGTCTCGGGCTGCTCGCTGTAATTGGCCGCCACGACGGCAAAATCCTCGCCGCTCTCCAGGCGGTGCATGATCATCTGAACTTTCTTGCGCGCATCGGCTTCGTTCTGCGCCTTGTCGTTCTTCAGGTTGCGAACCTGTGGATTCGGCTGCGAGGTCACCAGAATCTGCGCCAGATGGTACTGCGGTTCGATAAGGTTGAACTCGGCCTTGTGCTGGTTGTAATAGGCGGCGACGTCGGCATCGCCGATGTTGACCTTCGAAGAGACGTCCTTGTTCAAGACCTTCTCAATCGTGATCGAGCGACGGATGTCGCGGCGGAAGTCGTCGAGCGTGATCTTGCGGTCTTTCAAACGCTGGTCGAATTCTTCCTTTGTATAGGGCGCCTTGACCGTGTTCAGCTTGCTTTCAACCTCTTCGTCGGTCGCCATAAGCCCGAGCTTTTCGGCGCGCTGCATCAGGATCTCGTTATCAATCAGCTCGCGCAGAATGCTGAGCCGCAGGCTTTGGGCCTGCTCCTCCGAAGGCGACTGCGGAGAACCTTCGGTCTGGTTGCGATAATACTTGTCCACTTCCGAGCGCACGATCTTGCGGCCGTTCACCTTGGCCAGAACATCAGGTCCAGCCTGTCCTTTGCCGCAGGCGCCAGCCAGCAGCAGCAAAACAACCGCAATCGCCAGGACGGCACATGCCGCGGAGCAGCGCGCCGTCCATGGGCACCGTTTTTCACGTTTCCCCTGCAAATCAAACCCTCCCGGTGAAAGTTTCACCAGAGCCTACTTCCCGGTGCTCGCTGCGGATGCCGACACGTTCGCTGGCGGCTGCTGGCCAACATCGCGAAGCGCCTGGTCCAGAATCGCTTTGAATTCGGGGGTGGGAATAGCGCCTTCGACTTTCTGACCGTTAACGAATATAAACGGCGTGGCATTCACCCCCAACGATTCGGCTTCCTTGACGGATTTGTCCATGTCCTTCGAGGGCTGCTCTTTGATGCACTGCGCGAGCACCGCGGTATTCAGGTTGCGCTTGTTGCCAATGTCCGTCGCGATGTGGTCGACAGCCGAAAGCTGGGCTTCCAAGGGCTTCTTCTCGCCACTGATCTGCCGCCCGTTCGCATGCACGTAGTCGGCAAAATCCCAGAACGCCTCGCCGCTCTGCCGCGCCAGGCAATTCGAGTCAATCGCCGCGCGTCCCGCCCAAGGATGTATCTCGAACAGGGGATAATCCTTGTAATACACCTTCACGCGGTCGCCGTAGCTCTTCATCAGAGACAACAGCTCCTCATGCATGCGCGAGCAAAACGGGCACTGGTAATCGTCATAGACAACCACGGTGACCCTGGCATCCGCGTTGCCCCGCGGAGGCCGCCCCGCCAGATCGATTGTGCTCATCGCCTTCTGATAGGGATCGACCGACAGGTCCATCTTGTGCATGCTGACCAGTTGCTTGCCATCCTTGGAGACGAGGAATTCGAGCGCACGCTTCCTATCCTCGCTCGCGAGCGTCACCGTGATGCTGTCGTAGTTTGCAAACTCACTGGGCTTCGGCGAACTGATCGAGATTTGCACATAGGCGGGAATCTTGAATTCCGAGCGCACCGTGCGCTCCACCCGCCGGTTCAAGTCAGCCGGCCCGGATTGCACGGGGTCCCCAGCAAGCCCGGATTTGGCTTGTTGGGGTGCGGCCGAGCAGCCGAGCCAGGCGATGGCCAGGAACAACAGAGTTTTTCGCAGCATAAATTTCCCTAGATGTTGACGGATGGTCATGGTTGCGCACGTGGCGGCCGAGACGATGGGTGCATTTGCCGGGGCAAGCACTCGATTGATTATCGCACGGGAGCTGTCGGGCAACGTTGGAAGCCCGCAGCGTACATATGCGCGCGGCGAAAACCAGCATCACCCACGGCTCAGGACTGACGGCTGGATGGGCCGGAAAGCGTCTCGACCGGAAGCACGGCATTCATCGAACCGGAGCGGAAGCCCTCCAGGTCGAGCGTTACGAACTTGAACCCAAGTTCCTTGAAAATACGGGTGAACTCGGCGGCCATCTCCAAGGTCAAAGCGCGCGCCAGTTCTTCGCGGGCGATCTCGATGCGTGCGATGGCGCCGTGATGGCGCACCCGCATCTGCCTGAACCCCAGCGCCCGCAATGCGTCCTCGCCTGCTTCGACTTGGCGCAGTGCCTCGGGCGTAACTTCGCGCCCGTACTCGATGCGCGAGGAAAGGCAGGCCGATGCGGGTTTGTCCCACACGCTCAGCCCGGCCGCTCGAGCTACGTCACGAATATCCTGCTTGGTGAAGCCAGCCTCCAGCAGCGGGGCAGCGACACCGTGCCGCTTTGCCGCCTGCTGGCCGGGACGATAATCACCTTGATCGTCGAAGTTGATGCCATAAGCGACGGTCTCGAAGCCGTGCTCGTCGCGATAGCGCTCCACGGCGATGAACAACTCGTCCTTGCAGTGGAAGCACCGCATGGAATCGTTGCGCACGTAGTCGGGCCTCTCCATCTCCGCCGTGGAAATGATCTCCAGCGGAATTGCGTTTTGCTCGCAAAACGAAATGGCCTCGCGCATTTGCGTGCGGGCGAGGCTGGGCGAGTCGGCCAGCAGGGCCACCACGCGTCCAGGCGAAACAGCATGAGCGGCCCAGGCCAGGAACGCCGAATCCACGCCCCCGGAATAGGCAACCAGGGTCTTCCCCAACGAGCGCAGGCTTGCTTCCAGCTTGCGCCACTTGGACTGTAATTCGGCAGGAAGGCTCAGCAGATCTACAGCGGCGGACATATATCTATCTTACGACGGCCAGCATGGTTTCTCCACAAAATCGCGCTGGCACCTGGGTGTGTCGGGGGCCCCCGACGAGGCTCGGCTCGTTGGGGTGACATTTGCCGGGGTCCCCGGCAGGCGCCGTAGTTGCGCTTGGTGGGGCAGAGAGACCCGCCAGAGTGGCTCATGCCATGGCAATTGCGTCGATTTCAACCAGGCAGTCCTTGGGCAGCCGCGCTGCCTGGACAGTTGAGCGCGCCGGCGGATTGCTCTTGAAGAACTTGCCGTACATCTCGTTCATGGCCGCAAAGTCGTTCATGTCCTTCAGAAACACTCCACAGCGCACGACTTTGTCCAGACCGGAGCCCGCGGCTTTGAGCACCGCCTCAAGGTTTTTCAGAGTGCGTTCGGTCTGCTCGGCTACTCCGCCGGTTACAAGCTGCTGCGTGGCGGGATCGAGCGGGGTCTGCCCGCTCAGGAAGATAAATCCGTTTGCCTTGATGGCCTGCGAGTAAGGGCCGATGGGCTTGGGTGCATTCTCGGTGGCAACGACTTCACGCATTATTCCTCCGTCCGGACCCGGCAGCGCAAAAGCGTAGGTCAGCTCACGTTGCCGGGAGGCGCTCAAGAATTGCGAAGCATCAAGGTAAGAAAGCGCGCGCCAAATGTCAAAAGCTAACGCCCTGCGAGTCCGGCCACCCGGCAAGCGAAGGGCGTCCGTTCAGCCCAGCTTGTTGATTGCGCGCAGCGGCTTGCCGTCGAGGAAGGCCCGGATATTCTCCACCGCGCAGCCGTAGATCAGGCGATAGTTCTCCTCGGTGACGTAGCCCAGATGCGGCGTCAGCAGAAGGTTCTCCAGCTTTCGTAGCGGGTGATCGGCCGGCAGCGGCTCCTGGTCATAAACATCGACGGCCGCGCCGGCGATACGCCGCGTACCCAGCGCATCGAGCAGAGCCGCCTGGCTCACGATCGGCCCGCGCGAAGTGTTGATCAGGAAAGCGCTGGACTTCATGCGCGCCAGCTCAGAGGCGCCAATCAGGTTGCGTGTGCGCTCGGAAAGCACCAAGTGGATGGTGACGATGTCGCTGTTCTCGAGCAGCTTCTCCTTGCTGGCGTAGACCGCCCCCGCCTCGGAAGCCTTCTCCGGCGTGAGGTTCTGGCTCCAAGCCAGCACTTGCATGCCAAACGCCTTGCCCAGGGCGGCCACCCGCGAGCCGAGTTTGCCGAGCCCGAGGACTCCCAGCGTCTTGCCGGCCACGACGTGCCCAACCGTGGTTTGCCACAGGCCGGAGCGCATGCCGTTTGCCTCGTGCACCAGGTTGCGGGAGAGCGCAAGAATCAGTCCCCAGGTAAGCTCCGCGGTAGGCGTCGCCAGCGTCTCGGTGCCAGTCACCAGCACGCCGCGCTCGCTGGCGGCGGCGATATCGATGGAGGCATTACGTATGCCCGCGGTGACCAGCAGGCGCAGGTTGGGGAGCTGCTCGAGCAGCGCGCGTGGAAAAGGCGTGCGCTCGCGCATCAGCACTACCGCCTGAAAAGATTGCAGGCGGCCGGCAAGTCGCGGCAGATCGACAAGGTTGTCATAGAAAAACTCGGCCTGGGCGCGGGAAGCAAGGCTGTTCCAATCCACCAGGGAGTGCGCCACCTGCTGGTAGTCATCCAGAATTGCCACTCTAAACATCGATCATTCCCTCCGCTTGAATTCTACAAGCAGCGTGCCTGCCGGCAAACAGACTGCGGAAAAACGCGCCGAAGCCGGGGTCCCCGCTGCGCGCTGCATTTGCGCGCGGTGGGGTAGTCAAGCGAGGCGCTATTTGATGTAGGCACCCAAAGTCTCTTGCGCAAGTACTTGGGGAACGAACTGCTGCGCATCGAAGAGGCCCTGGGAGAAGAGGTAGTCCATCCCGGCGCGAAGATATTCGAGCGCGTGATCGCCAAACCAGCCAAAGTCGGCAAAGGCGCGTAATTATAGGCGAGCGGAGGGGCGATGGGGGAAGCGTGTGCGGTAAGCTGGGCAGCATAGGGGTCGATTCGTTGCATCGGGTAAGATTACGAAGTACGGATGCGGTGCAGCACGATGGGTGAAGTAACCCCTTGCTTCTCGTATCGCAGGATGGGATTCGGTAATTTACCGTTAGGGAGTCTTAAGCATGGATACTGCTATTGCCGTTAAGCATGATTCTTCTCAATCGACGCCTACCTTCACTGCTGCGTTTGAGGGTTTTGTGACTGATATTGAGAGTCTGGGAGAGACCTTACCAACGGTAATGTCTTTTGCGGGAGCATCGGTAAAGAAGGAAAAGGAAACGCTGAAAAACTTTTTGAGCACACGCTGCACAAAGAGGACTGACAACGGATGGGAGGTGTCCATTGAAGAGTACGATTCCTTCCTGAATATAAAGCGCAGGTTGGAGCGGGCTGCGAAAGCAATGAAGACTATCCCGCGAAGCTTCGTAGTAGCACTCGTGAGCCAGTTTGATGCGCTCGTGGGCGGCCTGTTGCGAACAATTTTCTACGTCCGGCCAGAACTTCTCGACTCCTCCGAGAGGGTCCTTACATTTAAGGAACTAACAGAGTTTGGGTCCGTTGAGAATGCTCGGGAATACGTTGTGGAAAAAGAGGTCGAAGCAGTCATACGGAACAATTTGATTGGATGGAGAAGAAGTTCAAGGTGTCATTGCGCAAGGATCTTCCCATCTGGCCGACATTCATCGAGCTGACTGAACGGCGGAATCTCTTCGTACACTGTAATGGTTCCGTCTCCAATCAGTATCTGGCCGTGTGTAAGACTGCGGGGGTCTCCGTCAATGACTGCGCCGTCGGAGTCGAGCTGAATGTCACGGCAGAATACTTTCAAAACGCATACGATTGTATCTACGAGCTGGGGTTCAAACTTGCTCATGTGCTTTGGCGCAAGCTAAAAGAAGACGAGCGCAAAAAAGCTGATAATGCTCTAAACTATTCAACGTTCAGCTTAATCAGAGAGGAAAAATACAAGTTAGCGAAAATCCTGCTCGATTTCGCAGTGGCATTACCAAAATTCTCCTCCGATGAAGTTAGACGCATAGCGATTATCAATCGCGCACAAGTTTACAAATGGACTGGAGACGTGAAAGGCGCAGAGTGCATCTTGAGCGCCGAGGATTGGACTGCGTCTTCCCTGAAATTTCGACTGGCACACGCTGTTCTCCTAGATGACTTTGCAAAAGCGGGAATGCTGATGGAAAAGATAGGAGGCAACGATTCTCCGAAAAAGAGGGATTATCAAGAGTGGCCCCTATTTCGCGAATTTCGAAAATCAAATGAGTTCCGTGTCGCCTACGAGGCTGTTTTCAAAGAACCATTTGGAAGCATCGAAGACAAACCTGAGATAGATGTTCCGCCGCAGGTTGTGTAGAGGGCAATTGCATTACGGCAGGCATGTCATCAAAAATAAATCGGCGGAAGCGTGTGCGAGTCGAACGCACCTCTGCCCGGGCGATGGGGAAGATCACGGGGAACGGCGCTTACGCAGAATCGCGGACACTGCCATTGAAACCGCCAGCCAAACCCTTTTCGGGTACTGTTTGATCTCCCTATGAGCTGTTGCCCCAGGCGGCAAATCCGATTTCACGCGAGAATTGTTCAGGAATGTCAGGGCTTTGCCGATCTTACGGGTCAGGGCAGCGTTGTCTGCCGCCAGCTCAGTCGCGATCCCCAACAGTCGTTCCGCCTTGTCGAAGCCATTCACAAGAGTAAGTACTGACACGATCGCAAGCAAGCAACCGGCAGCATTCTCCTTCGCTCGTTTTTCGACATCACCTTCCCCAACCAGCTCATTGATTCGTGCCAAAACCGGATTGATGACCCTCTGGTACTCGCCAAAAGCATCGTCGCAGTATTCGCGAACTTCAGCACGACCTGATTCGCACGACCAATCCGCGGTTGCGCCTCTTTGCTTCAGTTGCGCCACGATGGCCTTGCATGCGGCCGCAGCGTACCACCCGATTGCGGCATGCAGGTGGTAGCGACGCTCACTAGTTTCGGCTTCGCGCATGGCTTTCAGGTAAGCCGCTTGAGCGGCGCGAAACCTCCCAACACTCGAATGTGCATCACCATCTGCTATCAGTGATTTCCAAGTTTTTTCGCGGACGGCATTCCTGCGGATTGGTTCAACTGCGTCTTCACCGCCAGCGTGAACCATTGGAGGTGGCTGTTCGACTTTCGTCATTGGCTGAGACCCCTTGATTCCCGCTTCCCGGGCGTAAACGAGGGCCATGCTCACCGCTCCTCTATCGCGCCGGCCTCGGGGCAAGCTGAACAGGAGCTGCCTTGCAGCTCTCAATCGCCCCGAATTGTACTGCGCGTGAGCGGTTTTGCAACTCCAAAACTGCATTTGCAAACGAAAGATGGGGCAATGTCGAAGAAATCGCCGCGGTACGATCTCGATTGCCTGACGGAGCCCCGAATGGCGCGGCGGCACTCTGTTTCCACCAGCGAATGCGGCTTTGGCGTTGAAAATTCGCCCATGCGCGGTATAATTCAGCAGAGACACGGCTCAAAAGAAGATCCTGATTCAGGGGTCGAAATTCGTTATGCGCAAAGTACCCTTCCTTGATTCGCTCCGGATTATCGGCCGGGGCTCACGTAACTGGCCAGCCGGCCGCCCCATCGTCGTCTCTTTTGAGGTGACGGATGCGTGTAGCTGCTATTGCAAGCATTGCGACCACGGTGGCGCCCGCGACGAGTCTCGCAATCTGAAGCCTGCGGACTACCGCCGCTATATGGCGGCACTGCAGCCCTGCGTTGTCCAGGTCTCTGGCGGAGAGCCGCTGTTGCGGAGTGACGTGGGGGACATCGTGCGGAATATCAAGCAGGGTTCGGGCATCCCGTACATCCTCCTGATGTCCAATTGGTCCCACATGACCGAGGAGAAATACCGGGAACTGCACGAAGCGGGCGTGGATCAGTTCTCCGTCAGCCTGGATTTTCCCGACGAGCGGCATGACGATTTCCGCGGATATCCAGGGTTGTATTCGCACCTTGCCACGCTGGTGCCACGCCTGGCCGCGCTGGGATATGACAATATCGTTTTGAACTGCTGCATTACGAGTGTCAATCTCGCGGAGATCAACCGCCTGGCCGACAAAGCGAGAGAGTGGGGGGTAAACATCTGTTACAGCTCCTACACCGCGCGCCGCACCGGTTGCCGGGATTATTCGCTGACGACGCCCGCCCAACTCGCGCTCCTAAGGCGAGAGTTTGACCAAGTGGAAATGCGACGTGATGCGACCAACTGGATCGTGAGCTCGCCTTCAACGCTGGACGCAATGCAACGGTTCTTCGAACAGGGCCGGGCACCGGGCTGCAAGGCTGGTCATCGTTTCCTGGTGGTGACCAGCGACGGCGCTCTGCAGCCTTGCTCGATGGTCTTTCAGCGCTATTCGCTGGAAGAGCACGCACGCATGGCCGACGAGTTCACCAAGAACAATAGCTGCGACGAGTGCTATGTCTGTATCCGGGCTAATCTCGACAAGACATTTCCCCAGCTGCTCTGGGAAAATGTCAGCGGATACCTGTCGGTCAAGGCTCCGGCTCGGTAAGGTTCGAACCGGCAAATCATCGAAAGTAAAATGGCGGAAGCGTGTGCGAGTCGAACGCACCAGCGACAGGGCGAACCTGCCGCTCGCCGGTTTTGAAGACCGGGAGGATCACCGGACCCCCTTCGCTTCCGCAATACAGCCAGTGCGGGGCGCCTCGTCAACGCGCGCGCACGGCCAACAAGTCTGGCGCATCGATTACAACCGAGCCGCTGCTGCTCGTCAACTCCAAACAAAATTCCGCTTCGGGCTGCCCTGCACGATTCGGCTCTGATACCCTGAAGGCCAGGAAATGCGATGAAAGAGCCACGGCGGTTTGCCTTCGTGCAGTATGACGTCTTCACTTCCCAGCCTCTGGAAGGAAATCAGTTGGCGGTCTTCGACGATGCTCGCGGCTTGAGCGATGCCGAGATGCAGGCGCTGGCCCGCGAGACCAGGCTCTCGGAGACCACTTTCATTCTGCCTCGCGACGCCGCCACGGAGCGCGAGCAGGGCGTCAAGGTACGCATTTTCACCGTCGAAGAGGAACTGGAGTTCGCCGGGCACCCGACGCTGGGCACGGCGTTCCATTTGCATCGGAAGAGCGGAGCTTCGCTGGTGGAACTCGATCTCAAGGTCGGCAAAATTCCAGTGCAGTTCAGCCTCGACGATGCGGGCGCGGCCTTCGGCGAAATGCGGCAGCGAGACCCGGAGTTCGGGCAGGTCCACGCGGTGGAGGAAGTCGCGCGCGTGCTCGGCCTGGAAGTGGCGGAGATCGATACCGGGCTGCCGGTGCAGACGGTTTCGACCGGGCTGGCGTTCGTCATGGTCGTGTTTCGCAAACTGGAGCGATTGCAACGATTCAAGCTCGACTTCGCGCGTGCCGCCGAGTACCTGGGCAAAACCCAGGGCCGGTTTTTCTACTGCGTCTGCCGCGAAACCGTTTTGCCTGGCGCTGCCCTGCATGCCCGCATGATTTTTTATAACGGAGAAGATCCGGCGACGGGCTCGGCCGCCGGCTGTTGCGCCGCGTGGGTTGTGCGGCATGGAGTTTTCGAAAGCGAGAAGCGCGCGCTCATTGAACAGGGCATCGAGATGCGCCGTCCCAGCAAGATTTTCGTTCGCGGCAGAAGACTGGGCGACACGGTTACCGATATTTTCGTCGGCGGAAACGTTGTTCCAGTCAGTGCCGGAGAGTTCGTTATTTAGAACTTGTTTTCATAAAATCTAAGTTAGAGAAAATGACAAATTCCCTCCGGGGCTAAAGCCCGCATTATCGCTGGCTCTGAACGGCGCGGCTAGAGCGGTTCCCATGAAGCTATATACCGTATCCGCAGTGTTTGAACCAAGCTGCGGCGTTGTCCGGGGTGATAGCTGCGAGGGCCAGAGCAGCAGCCTGTTCGAGGGCTTCCAGCAGAC
>JBEKBO010000024.1:0-41391 GCA_050015355.1 Candidatus Korobacteraceae bacterium
TTGCGCCGAAGATCATCGGAATAAGCTCGCGCCATCGTTGTCGTGTCGCAGGAGAACTCGCCATCCCCAGGGTAATTCACTCACCGAATCCAGGTATATACCTTCTAGGGAACCGGTCTAGAACGATGCACCCGCGGGTTCGAGCACCTGAACTTACTCGTGGCTGCGCAGTTGGGTAGCGCCGATCTGCAGAAACTTAGGATTCAAAGGTGGTGATTTGGGCGCACGCACCGCGGTAGCCACAGCCTGCTGGCCAACTGCTGGCCATTCGTCTGCAAATCACGTTCGCCAGTACAAATCAGACCAGGCTAACTCTAACAAAATACGTAAAGAGGAGTGAGCACAAACAGGGCAGGTAGATTTAGCAAACCGCCGCCTTCAGCCACTCGGCCACCTCTCCGCTGAGGTGTGAAGCGGACTCTCGAAACATTATAGCGGAATGCATCATTCCGCGCTGGCACAATTACAGTCTCGCGGCGCCTCGAAAAAATTGTGGACCGCCGAAGGCTGTCGGGGAAACACAGCCGCCCCAATCGACCTCGCGACTTGATGGAGGGAGAAATACGCGGTCGCCCGATTCGCAGCTTGAGGAACATTACTTACAGAATGATACGGCCTTTGGAACTGAACGGCTCTCGCACCTCATCGCCGAGGAAGCGATGCCGAAGATGCGGGTCGGCAGACATGGGCGCGCATCCGGCTGCGGCTGAATTTGCCTTCACAACGCTGATAAAATGACGGCCCAAATTGCGGCAATAACATACTTGACAGTTGCGGCTGCATCCGCCGGGTTGTCAGCCGTCCAGCTTTTTCGCCAGCAGTTCGTTGACCAGCGCCGGGTTGGCCTTGCCCTTGGAAGCCTTCATGACCGCGCCGACGAAGAAACCGATCACCGTCTTCTTGCCTCCACGATACTGTTCCACCTGCTTGGGGTTGGCCCGGATGACCTCGTCGATGATGCGTTCGAGTTCGCCGGTATCGCTGATCTGCTGCGGCTTCTCGCGCTCGTAGACGGCGGGAAAATCTTCCCCGCCGACGAAGCATTTGTCGTAGAGGTCCTTCAGCATTTTGCTGCTGATGGTACCGGCCTCCATGAGATCGGCCGACAGCGCCGCGCCCTGCATGCTGACCGGTGACTGTTCCAGTTCCAGGCTCTTGGCGCGCAGCCGCGGGATTAGTTCGGCTTGCACGATGTTGGCCAGGCGCTTGGGATTTTTGGCGGCGCGTGCGGCCGATTCGAAGGCATCGGCCTTGGCCCTTGTCAGGGTGAGTGTGTAGGCATCGTGCTCGGTCAGACCGTATTCGGCGATCATGCGCTGGCGGCGCGCTTCGGGCAACTCAGGCAGGCGCTGCCGAATCTGGTCGCGCCACTTCTCATCGACCACCAGCGGAAGCAGGTCAGGCTCGGGGAAATAGCGGTAGTCGTGCGCGCGCTCCTTGCTGCGCATGCTGTAGGTGCGGCCCTCGCCCGGATTGTATAGGCGCGTCTCCTGCGCGACCTTCTCGCCCGAGTCCAACACTTCCGCCTGCCGCTCGATTTCGTACTCCAGCGCATGGCGAATAAAGCGGAAGGAATTAACGTTCTTGACCTCGGCCTTGGTGCCAAGCTCTTTCTGGCCGCGCGGGCGAATGCTGACGTTGGCGTCGCAGCGCAGCGAGCCCTCTTCCATGTTGCAATCGCTGACGCCGGTATAGAGGATGATCTCCTTCAGCTTCGTCAGGTAGTCGTACGCCTCATCGGGCGATGAGATTTCCGGCTCGCTGACGATTTCAATCAGCGGCGTGCCCGAGCGGTTCAAGTCGATCGAGCTGTACTCGTCGGAGCCTTCGTGCAGGCTCTTGCCCGCATCTTCTTCGATGTGAACGCGAGTGATGCCGATCTTCTTGCGCCCGCCGCCGGCCGTGGCCACTTCGATGCAGCCGAACTCGGCGAGCGGCTTGTCATACTGCGAGATCTGGTAGCCCTTGGGCAGGTCGGGATAGAAGTAATTCTTGCGGGCGAAGATCGAGCTCTCGTTAATGCGGCAGCCCAGTGCCGAAGCTGCCAGTACGGCGTACTCCACAACCTGGCGATTCAGAACCGGCAGTGCGCCGGGAAGCCCAAGGCATACGGGGCACACGTTGGAATTGGGCGGCGCGCCGAACGCCGCCGAGCAAGCACAGAAACACTTGCTCCTGGTGAGCAACTGAACATGGACCTCGAGTCCGATAACGGGCTCGTACTTGGAAAGAGTGCTGGACTTCGCTTCCGGCAGGGTCGCCATAACTACCCGATTATATATTCGGGTGAACGCGCAGCCACAGAGATGACAGAGAAAGTTTCGAGTTTCAAGTTTCGTGCTCGCGACCGTAGCACCCGCATCAGTATCTGAATTCAAAGCCCGGTTACACAATCGGTGAAACTGCTACGGCTTGGCAGCCAGGTACTTGTCGAGCGGAATATCGAAGAACATCAGTTCGTTGCCGCCGCCGTCGCGCACGCCAGTGACATACAGATGCGCTCCGGCCAGGGATTTCTGCGTTTCGCTGAGGTCAAAAAAGAAGAAGCCGGATTGCGTTCCACCCGGCTCGACCGCATGCGCCTGAAAGTGCGCCGCATCCATCTCGTCCTTCACCTCCCGGGACACGCCGGCCTTGGGTCCGCGCGGGGGAGTCGGCAGAGGCAATCGCGAAACCCCGGAATCGTTCCCCGGATTGCGGCTGAGACGACGGTACATATCGTCTTCATTAGCGGGCGAAATCTTGCTGCGGTCGCGCAACACTAGCTGAACATTTATTCCGTCAAGCACAACCGGCTGGCTCCCGCTGTTGCTCACGATGAACAACATAGGCAACAACCCGCGTTCAAGGTAGCGCGCGTTGAAGATAGACGATTTTTGCTCGGTATCGTAGGGGTCGATGGCGATGGAGACTTTCTCCATCGGGTGCTCGTCATGCGCGGGGAACGTCTTGGCATCCGTTGGATGCGGCATAACGAACCGCTTCGCAGCCATCGCCAGCGTCGTCAATCCCAGCCCCAGAAAAACTGCGCAAGATAGCAGTCGCCGAGCCTTGCCGAAGCGCGGGCCGCGAATTCGACGGGAAAGCACCCTGAATCGCATGCCAGCAATTATCTCCAGTGGCGATGCCGGGCGCAACAACCTGCCTGCGCCGCTGCCGCCAGCGGCGGGATCGGGTTGGCAATCTTGGCCGCTGAGGAGCGGTTCGAGAGGCGCCTCTTATGAATGAAAAGGCGTCAGCAGGTTGTGCGAGAAGGGTCGTTTTCGCCGCCTGTTGACGCCCACTCGATGCGAAAGCATGCTCCCTTTCGCACCAACTGCGAACCCTGGGATCAGCTTTTCTTTGCTTGTCCCGGAAGCACGCAAATCGAGAGCAGTTCCCAAGTTGGTGTATCCGGAGCTATCACCGCCGGGCTTGGATGTCACCCCATCAAACGCTAAAGGCGGCGTTTGCCGCGGATTCCGTCCGCCCGGCTCTTTCGCGGGACATACCTTCCGCGCGTCCGGTCTTGCGGACGGTGCCATTGGGGGTGATGGCCGTCCCATTCATGTGGGGCTGCTGCTATGCGCGCACCTTGGCCAGCAGGCTGATGGCGGCCAACACAAGCATAGCAATAGTCCACCAAATTGATTTCATGGATTCTTCTTGCATACTGGGGGAATTGCACGTGAGCTGCCGGATTCGCGAGCTGACCGTAAATTATTGTTTCCACACTGGTTAACCATCATGTGCGGGTTCGTATGAGCCTCGTCCGAGAGAGCAAAATTTGCACGGTCCGTGCAATTCTGAGTCACAGGATGCGGGAGAGCTTGCGCAAGATCAAGCGGCACGGTTTCGATCTGCGTCGGTTAAATTCGCATCCTGGGGTGACGGTTCCGCCGGATACCGCCACGCAAAGCGATTGAGTACGTCAGCCGCAAGGACCAATTCTTTCTCCGTGTAGCCGAGAGCGCGACCTACGGCTTCGACCGGCGCAGTGCCGGCTTCTCCGCCGACAGCAGCGGCATAGGGCTCTTCCACGGCAAGGGTGATGGATTTGTTTTTCATCGGGACTCCCTCAGGGCGCTGAGTTCCAACACCGGGGCGTTCAGAGCGCAGCAGCGGAGCGATCACAGCAGTAAGTTTGTCTTTTAGAGATTTGTTCATCTTGTTTGACATATCCTTTGCCATTTCCGCGAAGCGCACACACCTCGTCTGTCGACTCTCGAAGAGGGCCGAGTTTTGCCGCATTTGGAATTGTTAAGAGCGGGCAGCGAGTTCCTTGAAAAGCCCGCCCGGTTTTCAAGGCGAAGTGGCTTCGCCCGGTCGGAAGCCGGTTCTCATTCGGCCCCAGCTTCCTCATTCTCAAGCAGGCGTCTTTTGCGGTCGGTGCCCCAGCGATAGCCCGATAGTTCACCATTACTGCGAACCACACGATGACACGGCACGACGACCGCAAGCCGATTCGAGGCGCAGGCGTTTGCCACCGCACGCACGGCTCGCGGTTTGCCGATGGCGCATGCAACTTCCGAGTAGGTCTGCGTCTTGCCCGCCGGAATCCTCTGCAGCACTTGCCAGACGCGCTGTTGAAACGCAGTGCCGCGGATGTCGAGCGAAATGCTTTTCGACGGCTGCCGGCCTGCGAGCAACTCTTGCAGCAACAGCGTCCAGCCCTTCAGCCCCACATCGTCGCGGATGAAGGTCGCCCGCGAATACTCCGACTTCAGCGATACTTCGGCCGATTGATCGGTCAGGAACTGCACGCCGCAAAGCCCGGCGCTACTGGCGACCAGCAGCATCTCTCCCAGCTCGCTCTGGAACGTGGTGAAGCGCAGTTCCTCGTCTGGCGCGCCCGCATGGAAGCGCCGCGGCGTCATGCCGAGCTTCTTCCGTGCTGTCTCGTAAAGACGGCTGGGCGAGCTGTAACCGGCATCGACCAGCGCGTCCGTCACCGCGCCGTTGCCGCCTGGCGAGTTGCCGGTTTGCCCCTGCTGGCGCGAGTTGCGCAGCCCACGTTTGAACTTTGAAAAGCGCAACGATTCAAGGTACTGCCGGGGCGAGATGCCCATCTCACTCTTGAATACCCGCTGCAAGTGAAAGGGGCTGAGCCCGGCGGCCTGGCTCAACTTCGCCAGGGTAATTTTTTCGTCAGCATGCGCTTCGATGTGCCGGCAGATGCGCTCGACGAGGCGCGGCCCCTCGGGCGACCCGGTGGGCTTGCAGCGAAAGCAGGCGCGCAGCCCCGCCCGTTCGGCCGCCTGCGGCGAATCGAAAAAGCATACGTTGTCTCGTCTGGGCCGCCTTGCCGGGCATGTTGGCCGGCAATAGATTCCCGTGGTCGTCACACCAAAGACGAACTTGCCATCGGCGGCAACATCCCTGCTTAGCACAGCCTGCCAACGGGCATCGGCTGAACTGTCAGATTCCGGTCTGTTTTGAGACATCATGTCGATCCTCGAATGCGCCAACTGCGGCGCATGAAACGACGATATAGCGAGCCGCGCCTCCGTACTATCCGAAGCTTGCGCTCAAAGCAATTTCGCGGTGAATAGAATGTTTTCAGAGCAGGAGTATCCCGGAGCTATCAATCTTCACCGGATATACCCTTCGCGAAATTGGTCTACAAAGTTTACACACCCGGTCTCGAGATGATCTTACGGGTGCAGAAAGTCTGCCTCGCTGTGTGAAACTTGTAAGTCACTCTGAATTCGGAAACCAGCGGCCTGCCAGCAATGCTGCATTGCATTATTGCACTGCGCAAAAACAAGCCGCAGTGCTGCTCTTGCTGAGAAAGCGAGCGCCGAGCTTGCGGCCTGAGAGCCGATCAGCACCTCTGCGGACACGGCACCGGTTGCGCCTTGCGGATCCCTGGATGAATGTATCTAAGACGTACAAATAATTGTATGTAGATGACTTATAATGATTTGACCGCCTCCTTAGGAGCGTTAGCGCGGGGAGATTCGGCGGAATGCCGATACGCGAAGCACCGGGTCGATTGACCCGGCGGATCCTCACCCCCTACCCTGGGTTGAAACCGTACCGCAACCGGTCGCATAGCGGAACTCATTCTCCCGCAACTCCGTGCAGCATGCCTGCATCAAGTAATAAGGTTGTGCCACGGGGCCTAAGGATGCGCTAGCCCCAACCCCAGAACGGCTGCTGAAACTTCTTCGCCGAGCGTGGGTTTTATCCAATACAAGCTGAGAGAGGATGAGTAGAAGGCGATGTGGGTGCGATTGGCAGGTGAAATTGGAGCGCAGCGGGGGGAAGCGTTGAGAATGTTCGCGACATACCTGACCGCCTCGCTGTTTGCCCATCTTTCCCGTGTCTTCTGGCCCATTCCAGTGACTCCGCATGCGGTTTCGGTTGCACTCAAGGCGACTCGGAACCTGGCGTCAGAGTTCTGGCGTAATCTCGCCGCCTGAGCTCCCCGACGAGTTCTCCCAAGTTAACTACGGCGCGTGCCGGGGTCCCCGGCACCTGACCCGCCCGGTGACTAAAATCACGACACCATGGTCTGCCGGAAATGCTACATTCATAAGTCCATGGCTGCTCCAAGATCGCCGTTTGTACAAGCCTGCATGAAGCTGCCCACAGAGGCCACACCTGTCTGGTTTATGCGCCAGGCGGGCCGCTACATGTCCGAATACCGCGAAGTCCGCAAGCACCACTCACTGGTGGAGATCTGCAAGAAACCGGCTCTTGCCGCCGAAGTCACGATCACCGCTGCCGAGGCGCTGGGAGTTGATGCGGCCATTATTTTTGCCGACCTGCTGCTGCCGCTGGAGGTGATGGGTCTGCCTTTTCAGTTCACGGCCGGAGAAGGACCGGTTATCGAGCGCCCCATCCGCGAAGCCGCCGACATCCGGGCACTGCGCACCGATCGCGCCAAAGACCTGATGTACGTCTCCGAAGCGGTCGCCTTGGTAGCTAAGCACTTCGGGGAGCGCTTGCCGGTGATCGGCTTCTGCGGCGCGCCGTTTACCCTGGCCAGTTACATGGTTGAGGGCGGCGGGTCGCGTAATTACATCGAAGTGAAAAAGTTGATGTATCGTTCGCCCGGCCTGTGGGACGAGATGCTTGCCAAGCTGGTGGATGTGCTTGCCGAATACGCGGTTGAGCAAGTAAGGCATGGCGCCGACGTGCTGCAGGTCTTCGACAGTTGGGTGGGATGTCTCAGTGTCGACGACTACCGCCGCTACGCTCTGCCCCGCACCACCGAGTTGATTCACCGCCTGAAAGCGGCCGGCGTGCCGATCATTTACTTCGGGACCGACAGTGCCGCCCTGTTGCCGTCGATGCAGGAAACCGGGGCGGAAGTCATCGGAGTCGATTGGCGCATTCCGCTCGACCAGGCTTGGAATAGCATGGGATACAAGCCGGCGGTGCAGGGAAATCTCGACCCGGTAACACTGTTCGCAGGTTGGGAAGAGCTGCGGCAGCAGGCGGAAGCCATCCTGAACCAGGCAAACGGACGCCCCGGCCATATCTTCAATCTAGGGCACGGAATTCTGCCGCACACGCCGGTGGAAAACGTGAAGCAACTGGCTGCCTTCGTCAAGGAGCGCAGCGCCGCCTTGCGCGCACAAACCGCGCCATCATTATGAGCGACGGTCGCATCACGCGTGCAGGTGCAATCGACCGGGTTTCCCGGCAGGCGATCCTGCTGCTGGCGCACGGCAGCCCCGATCGCGTGGAAGACATTGCGGAGTATCTGCGGAACGTGACCGGTGGACGCCCGCTGCCCGAGCCGATTGTGCGCGAGGTGGAGCATCGTTATCGGCTGATCGGGCGCTCGCCGCTTACCGAGATCACCATGCGGCAGGCGGAAGGCGTGTCCCGTGTGAGCGGCTTCCCGGTTTACGTGGGAATGCGCAACTGGCGACCCTTCATTGGCGACACGGTGCGCAAGATGGCCGAGGATGGCGTCACACACGCTGTCGTCATCTGCCTTGCACCGCATAATTCCCGGACCAGCGTGGGGCTTTACGCGCGCGCGCTTCGCGCCACCGCAGCTTCGCCCCGGCAAGTGCCCGGCGACGACGTTGCCAGCCTGCCATTCACGATTGATTTCGTCGAGAGCTGGCATGATCATCCGCTGCTGATTAAGGCCTTTGCTCAAAGGCTGCGCGAAGGCTGGCAGCGGGCCTGTGCCGAAGCCGCCGGCAGGGTTCCGGTGATTTTTACAGCCCACAGCGTGCCCCTGCGCACCATCGCCGAAGGCGACCCCTATGAGGTCCAGACGCGAGAGACAGCCGCGCTGGTCGCCGGCGGTGTTCCGGAGATCGCACAGGGCGAGTGGCGCTTCGCCTTCCAAAGTCAGGGAATGTCCGGCGGTGAGTGGTTGGGTCCAACGGTCGAGGAGACCATCCTTGGGTTGAAAGCAGACGGCCAAACAGGGGTTTTCGTGCAGCCGATCGGCTTTGTTTGCGACCATGTCGAGGTCCTCTACGACATTGACATTGCTTTCCGCCGCTTTGCGGAAGAAAAAGGGCTGCGGCTGTGGCGGGCGGAATCTTTGAATGATTCTCCCGAATTCATTCAGGCGGTGGCAGCGCTTGCCGTCGGGCGCCTGCGGGCTGCTGCCATGGCGTCTGCCGGCAACCCCGGAGGCGGGCAGCAACCATGATGCGAATCGCCATTGTGGGCGCGGGCATCTCCGGTCTGAGCGCGGCGCTGGCACTGGAGAAGGCGCGCGCGCAAGGTGCCGCGCTCGACTATGTGCTGTTCGAAAGCGCTCCGCGTGTCGGCGGTTCGATGTTCTCCGAGCGCGTAGACGGATGCCTCGTCGAAGGTGGTCCCGATTCATTTCTGACCGAGAAACCCTGGGCTGCGATGCTGTGCCAGGAACTGGGGATTGCAGACCGGCTGATCGGCTCCAACGATCATCTGCGAAAGACCTATATCGTTGTTCACAATCGGCTGATCGCCATGCCCGACGGTTTGCAATTCATGGTGCCGACCAAAATCTTGCCCACGGCCATGTCTCCGTTGTTTTCCTGGGGCACCAAGCTCAGGATGGCAGGCGAGTTATTGCATCCGCCGCGTCCCATGACCAGCGATGAGACGGTCGCCGAGATGGTCGAGCGCCACTTCGGCGCCGAGGTCGTCGACCGGTTGGCTGACCCTCTGCTGTCGGGGGTTTATGGCGGCGATGCGGCCAGCCTGAGCGCGCGCGCCGTGCTGCCGCGCTTTGTCGAGATGGAAGAGAAGTATGGCAGCCTGAGCCGGGCCATGCTGGCGGCTCGCAAGCGCATGAAGGCTGCCTCCCGGCAAGCTCCACCTCGTCCGCTGTTCACTTCCCTCGAAGATGGCATGCAGCAGTTGGTCGCCGCCATCACCGCGAGGTTGACGACGGCGAACATTCGCACTTCGACCTCCGTGCGCGCGGTTGCCCGCCGCGAGGATCATTGGGAGTTGCGGACCGAGCAGGGCTCGGAGAGCTTCGAAGGCTTGATATTCGCCACCCCGGCGTGGGCGGCGGGACAGTTGATTTCCCCCGTGGATAAAAGCCTCGGCGCGGATTTGGCGGCCATTCCTTATAGCTCCTCGATCACCGTGACCATGGGTTATAGCCAGCAGCAGCTTCGCGCGCTGCCGCCGGGCTTCGGATTCCTGGTGCCGCGCAGCGAGCGCCGCCGCATGCTGGCCTGCACCTTTGTCCACAATAAGTTTCCGCACCGCGCGCCCGAGGGCAAGGGACTGCTGCGCTGCTTTCTTGGCGGGTCCACGGACGAGGCCGCGCTCGAACTGAACGACGGCGAAGTGGAGAAGATTGTGCGCCAGGAGCTGAAGAGCATCTTGCGGCTCGACACGGAACCGCGCTTCACTCGCATTTATCGCTGGCGCCGCGCCATGGCCCAGTACAGCGTCGGCCATCTCGATCGCGTCACTCGCATTGAAGCCGCCGCGCAACGGCTTCCGGGTTTTGCCATCGCCGGAAATTGCTTCCGCGGCATTGGCGTGCCGGACTGCATTCGCACAGGTCAGGAAGCTGCCGCCTTAGTGGCGAAGCTGGCACCGGAGCCGCGGCGGGGTCCCCGGCACGCGCCGTAGCTGCGCGTGTTAGGGCAGACAGCCGGTGCGGTGAGCGGTGGCCACGCAAGGCGAGACTTTTCAGCCCCCCTACAGGTTCGAGAGCGATTTTCCCCCGGCCGCCTCTTGAGATACTCCGCTCGCAAAACTGGGTCGAGCGAGGCCCGCAGGGGCCTGGGTAGCAGGCGCGCGAAAGCCGCGAAAAAGGCGCTCCGGCGTGGTACAATAACCATAGGTCGGTTTGCCTCTAAGTGACTGGATTTTAAACTAGATGAGTTGCTTTGCAGAGCTGGCTGCGAGGAACGGAACCGCCGCAGCCCGGCGATCGCGCCAGGGGCGTTAACCGGCGACCGCGGGCGCATCCCAACCGCCGCAACCACGGCGTTTGTTGGGGACCCCGAATTCGAACGGAGCAGGATGTCTCCCAAGCAGATTTCAACCGCAACTGATGCAGAAAAGAAGAGCCAGAACGTGGACGCCGATCTCGAAAATCAGAACACCGCGAAGACGAACGGCAATGGCGAGTACAACGCAGACTCCATTAAGGTGCTCGGCGGCATGGAAGCGGTGCGCAAGCGCCCCGCCATGTACATCGGTTCCACCGGTGAGTTGGGGCTTCATCACCTGGTGTACGAAGTGGTGGACAACTCGGTCGACGAAGCGCTGGCCGGCTATGCCGACAAGGTTGAGGTCACGATCCACGACGACAACTCCATCACCGTAGTCGACAATGGCCGCGGCATTCCCGTCGACGAGATGGAAGTCGATGGCGAGCGTCTGCCCGCCGCGCAAGTGGTGATGACCGTGCTGCATGCGGGCGGCAAATTCGATAGCAACAGCTATAAGGTTTCAGGCGGTCTGCACGGCGTTGGCGTCAGTTGCGTCAACGCGCTTTCACATCGACTGGATCTGGAAATCTGGCGCGATGGCTTTACCTGGGAGCAGACGTACTCGAAGGGCGAGCCAACGACCAAGCTCAAAAAGACCGGTCCAACCAAGCGGCGTGGCACCTCCGTTACATTTGTTCCTGACCACGAGATTTTTACCGCCACCGAGTACAACCAGGACACGCTGGCGCAGCGCCTGCGTGAGCTGGCCTTCCTCAACAAGGGACTGACGATCACGCTCACCGACGAGCGCACCACCGATCCGAAGACCGGCGAACCCAAGCGCTCCGAGTTCAAGTACAACGGCGGCATCGCCGAGTTCGTCAAGCACTTGAACCGCGGCAAGAACGTGCTGCACGAGAAGCCTATCTACATGGAAGCCGAACGTGACGGCGTTACCATGGAGATCGCGCTCCAGTACAACGACGGTTACTCGGATAGCGTCTTCAGCTTCGCCAACAACATCAACACCGTCGATGGCGGGTCGCATCTGTCCGGCTTCCGCACGGCTCTGACGCGCACCATCAACTACGCCGGTCAACAAATGGCGCTCTTCAAGGACGTGAAGGAAAACCTCTCCGGTGATGACGTGCGCGAAGGCCTGGTGGCGGTGATCTCGGTCAAGCTGTCGCAGCCGCAGTTCGAAGGACAGACCAAGGGCAAGCTCAACTCCGACATTGCGGGTACCGTGCAGGCGTTTCTTAACGAACGCCTCGGCGCTTTCTTCGAGCAGAACCCGCCGGTTGCCCGCAAGATCATCAACAAGGCGATTGAGGCGGCGCGGGCGCGTGAGGCAGCGCGCAAGGCACGCGATCTTACCCGCCGCAAGGGCGCGCTCGACGGCGGAGGTCTGCCCGGCAAGCTGGCCGACTGTTCCGAACGCCAGCCGGAGCGTTGTGAAGTTTATCTGGTCGAGGGAGAAAGCGCCGGCGGCACCGCCAAGCAGGGACGCGACCGCCGCTTTCAGGCAATCCTGCCGCTGAAGGGAAAAATCCTGAACGTCGAGAAGGCGCGCTACGACAAGATGCTCGGTCACGAGGAAATCCGCGCCATGATCACCGCGCTCGGCACGGGCATCGGCAAGGACGATTTCGACATCTCCAAGTTGCGTTACGGCAAGGTCATCCTGATGACCGATGCTGACGTAGACGGATCGCACATCCGTACCCTGCTGCTCACATTTTTCTTCCGCCACATGAAGCAACTGGTCGAAAAGGGGCACATCTACATTGCCCAGCCGCCGCTGTATCGCATCAAGAAGGGAAAATTCGAGCAATACATTAAGAACGATCCCGAGTTCGTCAAAGTGATGGTGAAGCGCGCTTCCGATGGCATGCTGGTGCGATACGGAGAAGGCGCGGCTCGTCTGGAAGGCGCCCAGCTCACGCGCTTCATGACCACCCTGAACGAGTACCTGTCGTTTTTCGATAAGGTCAACAAGCGTATTCGCGACGAGCAGATTACCGAACTGCTGCCCAAGCTTCAGATCTTCGCCCAGCGCGGCGATTTCGAGGGCGAACCGGGCACGCCTCCTCAAAAACTCCAGCAGTTGGAAAAACAGCTTAAGGCCATGCAGAAAGAAAAGGGCCTCAAGGATGTCAAGCTTGCGTTCGACGAGGAACACGAGCTCTGGTACGTGCGCTTCGTCAACTCGCAGGGCGCCGAGCACCTGCTCAACTGGGGGCTGGCCTCCACGCCGGAATACCGGCAGATGATCTCCAAGTACAAAAACATCTCCGACTACATGCAGCCGCCGTTTGTCATCGAGTTGCTGGCGAAGGGCAACGGAAGCGCGGAAGACGAGTTGAGCGACGCGGAAAAAGCCGACCTGGCGAAGGCCGAGGCTAAGAACGTGCGTCCCGCCAAGCGGCGCGCCGACGATTCCGAGATGGTGGAAAAGAAAACCGTGCGCGAGCTGTTCGAATACATGCTCAACGAGGGGAAAAAGGAATATATCGTTCAGCGATACAAAGGCTTGGGCGAAATGACCGCCGAACAGCTCTGGCAAACGACCATGGACCCCGAGCGCCGCACTCTGCTGTCGGTGAAACTCGAGGATATCGCCGAAACCGAAAACATCTTCTCCACCCTGATGGGAGAAGACGTCGAAGCGCGCCGCAAATTCATCGAAGACAATGCGCTCGACGTGAAAAATCTCGACATCTGATTGCCACCCGGCCGATACTCCCACATCTGCCAAAAGCGGGCAGATATGGGGCACCAGATTCGCGGTCCTTTCATCCCTACCAGCCCCGTCGCCTAACTGCGAGCCGATTGGATCGCTGCATCAATGGCACCGGAAAGCTTGTCAACGAGTTCACCGATCTGCTCTGAAGAAACAATGAACGGTGGCGCAATCAGGACATGATCGCCCTGGCGACCATCGATGGTTCCTCCCATGGGATAGCAGCAGAGCCCGCGTGCCATAGCCTCCTTCTTTACCCGGGCATGGAGCTTGAGCGCGGGATCGAACGGAGCCTTGGTGGCGCGATCAAAAACCAGTTCGAGTCCCCAGAACAACCCGCGGCCTCGAATATCGCCAACGTGAGGATGATGTTCGAAACGCTTGGCCAGAGCCGCGGCAAGTTCTCTTCCGCGCGCCCGCACCGCGTCCAGCAGGCGCTCGTCGCGAACGGTTTGCTGCACTGCGAGCGCGGCGGCACAAGCAGTGGCGTGCCCGATATAAGTGTGCCCGTGCTGGAAAGCGCCGGAGCCAGCCTCGATGGCCTCACCGATTGCCCGACTCGCCAGCATGGCCCCAATCGGCTGATATCCGCCGCCCAGCCCCTTGGCGATGACCATAATGTCCGGTCTGACGTCCTCCTGGGTGCACGCGTGCAGCGTTCCCGTGCGTCCCATGCCACACATGACCTCGTCCAAGATCAACAGCACGCCGTAACGGTCGCAAATCTGGCGGATGCGTTTGAAGTACCCGCTAACCGCCGCAACGGCCCCCAGCGTCGCGCCGACCACCGGCTCGGCGACAAACGCGGCTACCGTGTCGGGACCGAGTTCGACCAGTTTGGCCTCAAGTTCGTCGGCGACTCGCTGGCCATACGCTATTTCCGTTTCGCCATCGCACCGGCCGCGATAGGCATAGCACGGTGCGATATGATGTGCCTCGATCAAGATTGGCGCGAAAGCCTGCCTTCGCCAAGCATTGCCGCCTACCGCCAGCGCTCCCAGTGTGTTGCCGTGATAGCTTTGCCGCCGGGCAACGAAACGGCCACGCTGAGGTTGACCAATCTCTACAAAGTACTGGCGGGCTAGCTTCAAGGCCGCCTCAATCGCCTCGGAGCCGCCTGAGACAAAGTAGACCTTGTCTATGCCCGGCGGCGCATCCTCAATCAGCAACTCGGCCAGGGCTTCCATCGGCTCGGTCGTGAAAAACGAGGTGTGAGCATATGCCAGGCGTGCGATTTGCTTTTGCATGGCCTCGATGACGCGTGGGTGGCCGTGGCCAAGGCACGAGACGGCTGCACCGCCGGAAGCATCGAGATAACGCTTTCCTTCGCTGTCGATGAGGTAACAGCCTTCGCCGCCAATGGCGACAGGCAGCTTGGCCACCCCGGGGCGATACAGTATGTGTGTCCGCGTGGCGCTGCTTTGTTTGCCGCTCTCAATACCCACTGTTTTCATCTCCGACACACTCCTTTCGCTCGCTAACGATGCGTCATTCCGGAGGAGAGCCCACCCTAAAGCCCCGAACTCGCGTAGCGCCTAAACGCCTGCCGCAGCCGCCTCTAGTTGCCGCCGGCGTGCAGCCAGCGGGCGACGAGCGCGTCGGTGTCGCCGCCGAAACTGTCGCGTGGTCCTTGCACGGTGACAGTGCCGTTCTTGACCACGTACACGTAATCTGCAATGGCGAGTGCGCTCTTGATGTCCTGATCCACAAGCAGAATTGCCTTGTCCAAATCGCGCGCCAACGACTGGATGATCTCATAGATCTCCTCGCTTGTACGAGGCTCGATGCCGGCTGTGGGTTCGTCAATAAGATAGACCGGAGGGGCTGTCATCAGGCTGCGGGCGATTTCGACCTGGCGCTGCTGCCCACCGGAGAGCTGGCCTGCGGGCTGATGCCGCTTCTCGCGCGCGATTGGAAAGCGCTCATAAGCCTCTTCGAGCTTCCGGCGCGCCAATGCCTTGGGCGGCCGTGCGTGCCAGAGCCCGAGTTTGAGATTCGATTCGACCGTCAGGTGCGGAAACAAGCTTGGCCGCTGCGGCAGATAGGCGACCCCAAGGCCGAGCATGGCGTAGGGCAGGGTACCGGTCACATCCCGGCCGGACAGCAGAACGCGCCCGCTGTGTGGCTTGAGGAAGCCGAACAGGGCTTTGAGCAGCGTCGACTTGCCGGTACCGTTGGCCCCGACCACGCAGGAAATTCGGCCGGGCCATACCTTGCAGGACAGGTCGCGCAAAATGTCGATGTCGCGCGTGTAGCCGACGATCAGCTTTTCGGCCGCGAGCAAGGGCGCGCCTTCAACAAAGTTTGCTTCAGTCCCCATTACGGCAAGTCCTCCAGCGCCTAATCCAGGCTCTCCGCCGATGGTGTCCGCGCCGATCTGCGAGTGCCGGTATAGGCGCGGATCACCGCCGGGTCCTGCATTACCTCGTCAGAGGCGCCATCGGCGATCTTACGTCCACGCGCCATGACTAGCGTGCGCCGAACCACCGAGCGGACGGCGTCGAGATTATGATCGACGAGGACGATCGTATAGCCATCGGCATTGAGACTGCGGATATGCTCGATAATCTGCTCCAGCAGCTTTGGATGTACGCCGGCGAAGGGCTCGTCTAGAAGCAGCAAGCTGGGGCGCAGCATGAACGCCCGTCCGAGCTCGAGCAATTTTTGTTGCCCGCCAGAGAGCGTCCGAGCGAGGGCACGCGCAAGATGTTCCAAGCGCAGGAAGGCGAGCACCTCGTGGCCCCGGCGCTCGGCTTGTTTGCGGCTGGTTTTGGCGTCGGTCAGGGCGGGCACGATCAGATTCTCCATCACCGTCATGCGATTGAACAGGCGCGGCACTTGAAAGGTGCGAGCGACCCCGCCGCGGGCGAACGTATAGGCCGGCATGCCAGTCATGTTTGTCCCATCCAGCGTGATCGAACCTTTGTCGGGCTTAAGCGCTCCCGCCACTAGATTGATCGTCGTAGTCTTGCCGGAGCCATTCGGGCCAATCAGGCCGACGAGTTCGCCGCGCTGCAGTTCGACTGACAAATCCTCGACCGCATTGATACCGCCAAAATGCTTGTGGAGTTGGCGCATGGCGAAGTAGGGAGTTTCAGGAGAGGTTGACATGTTCACCTTCGATATCAAGTGCATTGCGAGTGGGGGAGGGCAACGGCATGGGCCGGTCGAAATGCCGCTCCAGAAAAGGGAAGAGCCCATTCTGTGCGAAGCGTTGCACCAGGATAAGGACGAGACCGAGAAGTACGAACCGCCATTCTCCGTAGTCGCGCAGCATCTCGGAAAGCCCGTACACGATAACCGCGCCCACCACCGCGCCCGGCAGGCTTTCGATGCCTCCGATCACGGCCATGGCGATGACAAGTCCCATCTCGGGGAGGATCACCATGTTCGGGGTAAGGATGCCAACGAAGTGTCCGTAATAGGCGCCGGCGAGCGCCGCGATCCCGCTCGTCACCACGAAGACGACGATCTTGTGAAGGGTTGTGTTGACGCCACTTGCCTGCGCCGCGCTCTCGTCCTCGCGAATCGCGCGCAAGAAGAGGCCGATCCGCGTGAAAAGCAAGCCATTCATGGCGAGAAGCGTCAGAACCACCAAGCTCAGCCCCAGATAGTAATAAGGAAGGTCGGAATCGCCCGAAAACAGCCCCGGTACCTGCAAGCCAAGACTTCCGCGCGTCACGTCCTCCTCGGCAACCAGAATCAAGCGGAAGATCTCGGCAGTGGCCAGGGTGAATAGCGCAAGATAAGGACCGCTCAGGCGAAGAACCAGCGCCCCCATAAGCGCCCCGAGGATCATGGCCATGATGACCGCGGCGGCAACGGCGAGGATTAGGGGTAGACCCAACCTGAGCCTCAGTAGGGCGGAGGCATAGCCGCCGAATGCCGCGAAGGCGACCTGCGCGAAAGAAAATTGTCCCGCATAACCCGCCAGAAGGGACCAGCTCGAGGCGAGCATTGCGTAATACCAGGCGAGTGCGCCGACATGGATCCAATAGGGTCCTGCGATCAGGGGGGCAAGCAGGGCGGCGGCCAGCAGCAGCGCTTGCAGTCCATGCGAAAAGGAAATGCGGTTCGTCATGGGGCTGCTCACTCTAACCGCGTATGGGCGCGCCCGAACAGGCCTGTCGGTCGCACCAGCAGGACGAAGATAAGGAGCAGCGCGCCGAAAGCCTGCGTATAGGCCAGGGCGCGGTTTGGATCGGGCAGGAAACCAACCCCAAGCCCCTGCACCACCCCCAGCAGAATGCCGCCAATAATGCTGCCGCTGACCGAGCCCATACCCCCTAAAACAATGATGATGAAGGCCTGCACCCCCGGTAACTCGCCCATGTTCGGCGACAGCGCGAAGATTGGCGCGATCAGCGCGCCCGCCCCGCCTGCCAGCGCCGAGCCAAGCCCGAAGGCGACCGTGTACATGCGCTTCGGGTTGATGCCGATCACGGCCGCGGATTCGCGGCTCTGGCTCACCGCGTCAAGCGCTTGTCCCAGCGAAGTGCGCGCCAGAAACCAGGCAAGCGCGACAAGCAGCACGACCGCGACCGCGGCGGCGATCAGCCGGTCATAGGGCAGGATGAGAGGGCCGGCAATGAACGTACCTTGCAGGAAGGCGGGCGGCGATTTGCTGAAGGGGCCAAAGACAACGAGAGCGAGATTGGTGAGCAGGATGGTCAGGCCGAAGGTTACGATAATGGCATATTCATCCTTGCGCTCAACCTTCCCCGTATACATCGGCTGGAGGGCAAGCCATTCGATTGCGACGCCAAAGAGAAAGAGTGCCACCATGGCAATAAAGACGCCAACCAGGGGCGGCACGCCGAGAAGGCCGATCGCGTAGTAAGCCGCATAACCACCCAGCATGTAGAACGAGCCGTGACCGAAATTGACAACCTTGAGCACCGAAAAGACGAGCGTCAACCCGGCTGCCATCAGCGCGTAAATCAGGCCGATGACGAGACCGTTGACGGTGAGCAGCATGAAATAGGTCATGGCGGGGTTGCTCCTGGATTACGCCTTCTGCCGCAGCGGCGTCCCGGGGGACGCCGCCATTTCAACCCTAGTTGGCCGGCAGGAGCTTGTCAGTCGTCGCCCATTTCTTGGGGTAGACGATCGGCGCGTCGCTCGGCGCCTGGTTGGATGCCGTGTACTGGATAATGTGGAACGGAACGTCGATGAACTGGTGATAGGCCCAGGCTGGGTCAGTGGTTGCGGGGAAGGAATAGGTGCCATTCACGCCCACATAGGAAATCTGGCTGAGCCCCTTGATGATGTCCTTGCGCTCTGCCGAGCCTGCCTTTCGAATCGCGGCGGCGACTACTCCGAGCGTGTCGTAGGCTTCCATGGCAACGCCGGTGGGGGCGCGGTTGTACTTCTTCTGGAAGGCCGCGGCGAAGGCCTTAGCTTTGTTGTTCCACTGCGATTTCGGGGTGGCGATATTGACCACGAGAAGGTGCTTGGCACAGTCGCCGTCAACCTCCCAGACCTCCTTTTGCAAGAGTCCCGTCGAACCCAACATCTTGGTCTTGGCGTTCGGGGCGAAGCCGAGCTGGCAGGCCTGTTTCACGATCTGATACTGTGCTTGCCCGGCCACTACCATCTGGATTATGTCGGGCTTCGCCCCTTCGCTCATCAGGCGCAGCAGCGCCGGGGTAAAGTCTTGCTGGTTCAGATCGATGGTGACCAGCTTCTGATCGACGTGTTTCTCCTTCAGGATGTTGGAGACGACCCTGGCGCCATCCTGACCAAAATCGGTGTTCTCGGCAATGATGGCGACGTGCTTGAAGCCTTGCTCGGCCATCCAGGCGGCGACCTTGACGTAGACCAGCGAGTTCGCCGGAGCCAGACGAAAGACCTCCGGGTATTGCAGCGCCGTCAGCTTGTCGGCCCACACATCGGTGCCAACCCAGGGCACTCCCTGCTTGTGTGCGACATCAGCCTCCGCGAGCGCCACCGAGGAGTGAAACTCACCGAAGATGGCGGCGACCTTGTCGCGGGTGATGAGCCTCACCGCAGCCGCACTGCCTTCCGCCGGCTGGCCCTTGGTATCCTCGTAAACCACCTTGAGTGGTCGCCCGAGAAGCCCGCCCGCTTTGTTTATCTCATCGACGCCAAGCTGCACGGCCCATTGCATCTCCTGGCCACCCGAAAAATTGCCCGGCGGCGACAGTGGTCCGACCCAGCCGAGAACAATGGGCTCGGCCGCAAGCGCGTTCACGGTGAGCAAACAGGTAGCGGCGGCGATCATAACGGCGATCGCTATTGGTTTCATGAGAAATCGCCCTATTCCACGACGCTGCAAAGCAATGACGCGGACGGCAGATACGCGTAGCCACTTCGAGGACCTCATAAGCCTCTCTCCAGTTTTTGAGGTAAGTAAGCCTGTCCCCACACAATATTGCCCCACGCAATATTGCAGCACATCATACACCAGCACAGAATATCGGCGCCCCCGAAACAGCGCTTGATAGTCTTGGTAGTGCGTAGTTTCCTCCCTGGGCGCCAGGAGAACAGAAAACCAGAGCAGCTTCGGGCAGCTCGCGATTCACGCACTAACGGCAAAACCAGGGATGCTATGTCCTTTTTCGTTTCGTTCAAGGTCGCCGCTCTTCGGGGTCCCCGACAGACGCCGTCTTTGCGTCTGTTGGGGTGTACTGATGGTCGCGTCGACTGGAGTGCTCTGGCTCCGGGATACATCCTCCCTGGTTTTGCAATAACCGGGTCCGCGACAAACTCTGTCTTCAGCATTTGATGGGGTGACATGCTGGCATAGGCGCTACGCACTGCAGACTGAAACGCGCCAGCGGCTACTTGCGTGAACGCCAAAGCGTACTCTCGATCTTGGGATTTCGTCCAAGTCGAGTTTCTGATCGACGCTATAAAAAAGAGTTATTACTCGCCGTAGCCGACGTCACCGTTGTCGTATTTCTGCGACGGTCCTGAAAGACTTGGGCAATAAGCGAATGCAATTACACCCATTCGCCCTGCCGCATCAGAGCTTCAACAGTTTTGGAAGCAGTCATTCCGTCGATATCGAGCTTGTCCGATCCGATCATCCAGTCAACGTGGATCAGGCTGTCGTTCGCGCCCTTGGCCGCAAGCTGCTCGGGTGTCAGCTTGTCGCCATCGCGCAGGCAGGAACTATAAGCCTGCCCCAACGCAATATGAGAGGCGGCATTTTCATCGAACAGCGTATTGAAGAACAGCAGTCCGCTGTGGGCGATGGGCGAAGACTGCGGCACCAGCGCCACCTCGCCCAACCGCCGTGCGCCTTCGTCGGTGTCGATCAGTTTCCGCAGCACTTCCTGACCTTTGGTTGCGCGAGCCTCCACAATGCGTCCACTTTCAAAGCGCACCTGGATTCCTTCAATCATCGTACCCTGGTACGAAAGAGGCTTAGTGGCGGTCACGGTACCTTCGGCGCGGTCTTTGTGTGGCGTGGTGAAGACCTCTTCCGTGGGCATGTTAGGAATGCAATAGATACCGTTGCCTGCAGTCGTGCCACCACCAAGCCAAAGATGATCATCGGCCAGTCCGAGGCGAAAATCGGTTCCAGGCCCGCGGTAGTGCAGTTTCGTGTAACGTTTTTCATTCAAATATGTCGCTCGCCTTTGCAGTCCGGCGTCGTGTGCTTTCCACGCGGTGATTGGATCGTCAGAATCGATGCGCGACGTCTCGAAAATCGCGTTCCACAACTTGGCGACGGCAACATCCGGCGAGTCGTCAGGAAACATCGCCGCCGCCCAGGCCGGCGTAGCGCTTGCGACAATCGTCCAGTTGATCTCGTGCCGCGTAATCAACTCCATCGCGGGCCGATAAGCCTTTGAAGCAGCGCGATTTGCCCGGCCAACCTTCTCAGGATCTTCATTTGAGAGCAGCAATGGATTCGCGCCCGCAATCGCCAGCCGGGCCGCGCCGCTTTTGAACGCCGTGCCCATTCCGTCGTATAACCACTTCGGAGCGTGATCAAAGCTTTCATTCGGAGCAAAACGGTAGCGCATTAGCGTCGCTTCATCGTCGCTGTAGAGAGTTGTGACGAGTGAAGCGCCTGCACGGTAGGCGTGCTCCGTGATGCGTCGTGCCAGCGGCAGCGCATCGATCGATGAAGTCATCACGAGCTCTTGCCCGGGCTCCAGGCCGAGTCCTACGCGGACGGCAACTTCGGCAAGACGGTCCAGTTTATGTCCGTGAGTCAGTTGTTCAGCAGCAAGCACGATATTAGTCATACTCTTATGGATGCCTCGAACCTTAATGTTGCCAGATAACCCACGAGGCGGTACACAGCAAGCCCAGCCGCCGCCACAGATTCCCCGATTGTAGACGAGGATGTCGCCGCCTGCTCGCCCCCCTTACTCCATTGCTGCGCCTTGCCCCGCTGTTCGGCGCAGTTCTCTACGTCTAAGGTGGAAATGACGTTGACTAAGGTAAAAAACCTCAGCTACCGTTGGTCTGCCCCTTCGGGTGAGGCATCGAACGCAAGGTTCGGTACAGTTATTCCTGCAATGGCGGGTGGATTGCCGTTTCAATCAAGGTTCCGACTTGGAGGTTAAGTTCCATGGGTGGCTACATGGGAAAGCTGGCGTGGATTGATCTGTCGACCGGCTCTGTGAAGGTTGAAGAGATTACGGAGGATGTCCGGAGAAAGCACATCGGGGGGACCGGACTCGCGGCATACATCCTGCGGCAATTTCCATTTCATACCATTGACCCGCTGGGGCCTGAGAACATCCTCATTTTCGCCGCAGGTCCGCTGACGGGCGCAAATGTTCCGACATCCGGACGTTACGCCGTAGTCGCAAAATCGCCGGCGACGGGGATTTGGGGTGAGGCCGACAGCGGAGGAAGATTTGGAATCGCCCTGAAGTCCGCCGGGTATGACGCGATCGCCATTACGGGAAGGGCACAATCACCGTCGGTTCTTTGTGTCATTGATGGGAATATTTCGGTTATATCTGCGGAACCGGTGTGGGGAAGAGACACGGTCGAGACCTCTGACATTTTGACGGCGAAGTATGGAAGCAAGGCAGCGATCGTCTGCATCGGCCCCGCGGGTGAGAGGATGGTGCGGCTGGCGAACATCATGAGCGAGGGCTTGCACGCCCGCGCCGCCGGACGAAGCGGGATGGGCGCCGTCATGGGATCCAAGCAGCTAAAGGCCGTTGTCGCCGACGGTACCTTTCGCATGCCCATCGCACGCCCCAAGGAACTACAGCAGAGCATTCGCGACTACAATCCCTACTTTGTGGAAAAGCTGAAGCGCCTGCGCGGGTTTGGGACGCCCGGCGGCACGGTCGGAGGCGCTGTTATCGCCGATTTGTCCGGCTACAACTGGACGGACGGAGATTGCGGCAGGAAGGTCGAGCCCCTCAGTGGCGAAATCATGCAGCAGGAGCATGCCGCTGGGAAGTATCACTGTCTGCCGTGCGCCATCGGGTGCGGTAAAGAAATACGCATTCGCAGCGGACCGTATGCGGGCAAGACCGCACCCCTTGAATACGAGACCATCGGCGGCTTCGGCCCACAATGCGGAGTGTTTGATTGGAACGTCATCATCGAGGCAAACAACCTGTGTAACCGTCTCGGTATGGATACGATTTCGGTTAGTGGAGCAGTCGCGTTTGTCTTCGAGGCCGTTAGCAAAGGCCTGATCAAGAATCCGCCCGCAGGACCGAAGCTCGAATGGGGCAGGGGCGAGGCGGTATTGTCACTGATCCAGCAAATTGCTTCGGGCGAAGGCGTGGGAGCGTTGATGCAGGACGGAATCCGCAGAGCGGCGCAACAGCTTGGTCCAGAGGCGGACAAATTCGCCGTTCAGGTGAAAGGTCTGGAAGCGCCTTACCATGATCCCCGATCCATCTCGAGTTTGGCCGTCGCCTACGCCACGGCGAATCGGGGAGCATGTCACCGGGGCGTTACTCACACTCTGGAGCGCAATGGATTGGCGGGCCTTGGGTATCCCAAACAGCTGGACCGCCTGGCGCAAGAAGGTAAAGGAAAGCTCGCAGCCATAGCTCAAAACTATGCGGAGCTGGCCAACAGCCTGAAGTTTTGTTCGCTTGCCATGCCGGGATTGGACGTTCCGATCTTACTTACATGGACGAACTGCGTAACCGGCTGGGACATGGACGAGGCGGAATTTCTCAGGGCCGGCGAAAGAAGCTTTAACCTGAAGAGGCTGCTGAATTTCTCTTGCGGGATGACCCGAGCCGATGACACTCTGCCCTATAGGTTTACTCATGAGCCATTCGAGTCGGGCAACTCTGCCGGATTTGTTCCCGATCTGCCCAAGATGTTGGACGAGTATTACGAGTTTCGCGGTTGGGGAAAAGACGGGGTTCCAAGCGAAAGCAAGTTGAAGGAACTGGGGCTTGTTCCCATAGCTGAGACTAGCGTCGCTTAACACCATGGGGTTGCCGTTCATAACCAGCAGAACGAACTCCACATGAGCACGTAGGTACAGGGTTCTCTGCAGCTCATTGCCGGCGTTTGGATATGGGATTGCCTGCCGTCGCCTCCACCTTCGTACTCTGCTCCTGTGGTACATGGCCCTGGGCGCGGGGTATGCTTTCAGCGACTTACAAGCGAATCTATTTGTTAATTTTAGGACTCGTCGCGTATTGCAAGTGATGAGCCCTGTGCTCGACTTGCTACCCTGTCCACTACGCCGACTCCTCGCCGAAGAACAGTGTCCCCCTGTAATCTACTGTGCCGTTCTGCTGACCTGTAGGGTTGTGAGCATCCCGCGACCGAAAGGAGCGCCACTGATGCTCGCACGAACCGTCCCGGCCTGGGAGTTCAGTTATGTCCGTAAGTTTCCGCGTATCCGGTTTGTTGCGCCCGTGGAGATCCTTTTAGAGAGAAAAGTATTCACTGCACAAAGTCAGAGCCTCAGCGTCGGCGGCATGCTCCTGGAGGCGACTTGCGATCTACCGACGTCGACGAGAGTACACGTGCATTTTCCGCTCCCGACCGGGGTTGCGGTCATTGCAGCGGCCCGGGTTGTCTACTGCCGGCCCGGGATGCATATTGGAATTGAGTTCACAAATCTAGCAAGCGCCATGCGGGATGCGCTCCACGAATCAATCAAGGCTAAACAGACTGGCCAGCGCCGCAGCATTCGAATCCCCGAACGCCTCTTTGTGGATCTGCAATGGGACGAGGACGGCACCCCTATGGAACAAACAGCACAAACTGTTTTGTTGTCCAAACACGGATGTCTGCTCCTTAGCAAGACCGCGCCACACCCGAATGCCCGATTACTAATCCGTTGGCCCGAGGTAGGGACGGGAACGTCCGCCCGAGTGGTGTCGCGGCAACACGATTTAGATGGCCTGTTCAAGACGGCACTGGAATTTGCTGAGGATTCAAACTTCTGGGGAATCGACTTTGAGGCCGAGAGAACAAGAAATCACCTGCCAAATTGAGCTAACCAATGGGAAGCAGTAGCTTGGCGCCGGCTTGTCGACGACATCGCGGCAGGTACATTGTTGTCGGGTGCAAATGCAGCTCGCCATCCGTAGAAAAGTTCTAAAATCGTCTGCTAAGGCCGACCAGTTTATTCACAACTTACAAGCATTTCCCGGCCTGCTGAGAATCCGTTGCACACGATTCTGTACCGGACTGCTCACGAGCACTACAGTTCGAGCAATTCAAAGATGAAGAAGGAGATTCCGGGAATTGAGAGATGCCTCATTAGAACCGTTTGTGGACGAGCACCCCGGCGAGGTGCCCGTGCGAGGTTTCGTCCACCGTGCAGCCACCCCATCCGGTGATGCATTGGTGCTCACCCACGGTGCCAGCGGGAATTGCAATACACCGCTGCTTGTCGCCCTCGCAGAAACATTCGCCGCATCCGGCATCAATGTATTTCGCTGTGACCTCCCGTTCCGGCAATCGCGCCCCCACGGGCCACCATCTCCCGCCAGTGCCAAGCGCGATCAAGACGGACTGCGGAGAGCGGTCACGCTGCTGCGCCAGCGATTCTCCGGACGGGCTTACGCCGGCGGTCAGTCCTACGGTGGGCGTCAGGCCAGCATATTGGCGGCTTCTGATCCTGATTTGGTTGACGGACTGCTCCTGCTCTCGTATCCGCTTCATCCGCCCGGAAAACCAGCCCAACTTCGGACGGCACATTTCCCGAACCTGCATACCCCGGCGCTGTTCATCAGCGGCACTAAAGACGCTTTTGGTTCGGTCGAGGAACTGGACTCGGCGATTAAGCTGATCTCTGCGCCAACCCGACTGGTCCAAGTTGAGAGTGCGGGTCATGGTTTGCTGACGAAGACGAATCGGGAGGAAGTGCCGACAATAATTGTTAAGGAGTTCACGGATATGTTCCGAGCGGACCGGCCAGGAGAACATTGAAGCGGGCTGCTCCAACGAGACTGGATCAGCACCGCCGGTACAGTCTTAGAATATGCCCGACCGATAAACGAGCCACCAGCTTACGAACAAAGATAGAAACATCTCCGCCACACCCCAGCCAAACGGCAGGAACCAGCCACCGAAGCTCAAGACAGTGAAGAGTATCCA
The DNA here is from genome assembly GCA_050015355.1 of Candidatus Korobacteraceae bacterium. GTDB lineage: Bacteria > Acidobacteriota > Terriglobia > Terriglobales > Acidobacteriaceae > CAWBRT01. The sequence goes on from JBEKBO010000024.1 coordinate 25,615, forward strand.
GAACAGCCTTCGATTTGTGGAGTCACTTCCCATGGACTGCTTCTCTCCGTGAACATCTTTGGTGAAGGCCGTTGAGGCAGTTGATGACGTCCACCCGCTGGCCCGGTACACGTTAGTACAACTCCCCTCAGTGTGGGACTGCCCTCTTGTCAGCTCGCCTGCGTTGGGCGATTCTTACGACGAAGGGAAAAGTTATGGCCTCCAAAATTGCTTATGCTCCGAATATTCCAACGACGCTTCAAAATGTCACGAATGAGCTTCGGCGGTTACAGGACTTACTCTTGTTGGCGGAAGAGCTTGACCCTCGCATCCTCTCCGACTTCCGGGATGTCGTAAACCGAATTCGCCAGACCGCTTGGGCGGTGCATCAGTACGGCGCATTGATTGCCGATGAAAAAGAGCCGAATCCCATCGTTTCGATTTTAGCTGGAGAACGCATCCGTACAATCTGCCAGCTTTGCAAGCTCCTTGACAGTGACTTGGATAACCCAGATGTCCATTTGCAAGACGGTCAACTGTTCGGACTGTACAACGCTATACAAGAACTGGGGCAGCGGCTGCGCGAACTTATTGGGAGCTAGTGCTCACGATCACTCTCCCCGAACAGGTCAACGGTAAACACGGCAACGCCTGCAGCGACATCTACGCCCTTGGGTCAGCACCCTGCAAAACACCTCAAAGAAACAACAGCCCCCGTTTGGTAATGCCATTCACGAACTTTTTATTCACTCTTTATAAGAACTTTAGGCCCATCGCCATCCAATTACTCTGAAAGGTTAGAGTGCTCCCTGCAAGAAAAGCGTTGTAGGAAGCACTCATGGAGGAGCGATATGTCTAACATACAGCGCTTCAGAATTATTGCCGCCGCGCTCGTTCTAACGGCCACGATAGCCGCGGCCCAGGCGAGCAGCGCGCAAACGCTTCAGGCGGAGCAGCAAAGACTTGTCGGAACTGTCAAGTGCGCGGCGCAGGTATCTGGGCACTATACCTGCCGCAGAAATCAAACTCTCTTGACGTGCACGCTGGCTTGCGTGGCGCAGGGCTCCAGCTATGTACTGCAAACAGGCGACACAACCTATTTCCTCGAAGGCGACGAACGGCAGTTGGAGCAGTTTGCCGGAGGCAAGGCGGTCTTGACCGGGCAGATTATCGGTTCCACGTTTGCTGTGAATACCGGAAGCACCCACATCGTTGGCGTTTCGTCACCGGCGACGGCTGGCAAGTAAGTCATTTCTCCTGAAGCAATTCTCAAGATCGCAACTTGAGGGAACGGACGCGGGCTTTCTTCCCGCGTCCGCTCGCGTAAGCCGTAGAAGATCGAAATCTCCAAAACAAGTTAGGCCTGCAAAAGAGCTTTGAAAGCACTCGTAGACACCTGCCGAGCATAACGCTGCCGTGGTTGTGCGCCTAAAGACACTATAACTACTAATGAATGTCTAAGTAAGAATAGTCATAAATGATTCTTGAAGAAATCATAAAGAAATCCTAAAGGAACTAAGTAATATCCAAGCCCAGCAGTTCGTGTGTGAACTCGAAGCAGCTCGCGTATGATGTTCATATAGGCCAGTATTTATGTGGTCCTGGAGACCACGACATGCACTCTTACATACGCATAGGAGACTAGTACGGAAAAACTTTCTATGCCCGAGACAAAAATTATCTATTAGACGTAGCGCGCCCGCCTTCTTATCGTAAGTACAGTCGGAGCTGGCTAATGTATAAGCACGTCCGCACAGCCGACTATGATTGACAGAAGCTACAATTAGGTCGAGGTAATGGCGTGGTGACTGCTGAGAGTCTATTGCAATTGAAACACAATATCGGCAAGGTATTTACTTTCACGTGTTCGGGCGGCGACATAGTCATCGCGAAGATTCTTGGAGTTGATGACGAATATGGCGAAGTGGTGTGTGAACTGGTGTCTTCTACCAGTCCAGAGAGGTATTCGTCGACTAGTGGAGTCCAGTTCGCAATGCCGCTTACGGAAATTCAATCTGTCACTTGCAGTTGTGGACGAGGTCCGCTTTCAAAGCGGCGGCCGAGCAGCCGGTGGCGTGGGTCGCGCGCCGCCGGGCGTCCGTTCGCCGCATGACGACGCAACGGATCTACTGGGGGGAGCCCGAGCTGCTACTTTTACAAAGATTTTATGAACGTTTTATCTACAGTTTAGGTTGGAATTGCTTTAATCAGTAGTGTTGCTCTACTCAGAACGAAGATCAAGGTAGGGCTAGACGCTGCCAAGTTAGAAGCATCGGATTTATTGCGACGAAAGATAATTACGACCCAGTTGATTAAAGACCGCCGGTGACCTTTCAGCGTGTTCGGTTGGCATTAAGCGCGCAATATTGATGTTCAGAAAGGGATCTTTAAAGGCCATGAAAACTCTGTTGCGTAAGGGAGCAGTGCTTCCAGCCTTGTCCTCTATTCTCGTTTTGAGTCTTGCATTAGCTCAAGCACCGTATGGTCACGCCCAAACTCAGGCGCAACCAAACACTCAGGCGACGGTGAGTGCACCAGCCTCGTCCGACGGGTCCGTTGCGGGCGTCGGCGATTCGGAAATATCGCCAGCAGTGGCGAAAGCGCTTGCGGCTATGCAAACGCGGATCGAGCAACTGGAAGCGGAACTGAAGGCTCGCGGGACGCCGGAACAGCGACCAACCGGCGCGGCGGGAACTCTCGCAACAGCAGGTGAAACAGCACCGAACGCCAAAGCGTTAACGGCTCCGGTACTCACGCCGCCGGCAACAGCGCCTAAAGAAGAGAAGCCTGCCCCGGCAGCCCCGGCAGAGCCTTTTGCATATGCAGATTGGACCTGGCTGAACGGCAACCCCCGCAACAAGGACGTGGTGTGGGATTCAAAATTCTTCACTCCGGAAGTGAGATTTGACACTAACTTTGTGAGCAGTTTCAATCATCCGAAAGACGACACGATTGGCGGGTCGACCGAGATCTTCCGGTCGAACGAGATCCAGGCAGACCAGATCAGCGTCGGCGGCGACTTCCACTGGCAGAATGTTCGCGGCAGAATCTTGACCATGAACGGAATGTTTGCCACCACCACGCCGCGAAATGACGCCAGCACTGGACGCGGCCAATGGGACCTGCGCGGCGCGTACCGCTACATCTCAGAGGCCTATGGCGGGTACCACTTCAACGTGAACCACGGGCTCAATGTCGATGCTGGAATCTTCGTGTCCTACATTGGCCTTTTCAGCTACTACAACTTCGATAACTGGGCCTACCAGCCCTCGTATGTGTCTTCCAACACGCCATGGTTTTTCAATGGTCTCCGGATCCAGTGGTTCCCCACCGACAAACTGAAAATCGAGCCCTGGATCATCAACGGATGGCAATCCTATGCAAGGTCTGGCAGCAAACCAGGCTTGGGGGGACAGATCTTGTGGCGTCCGAAGCCATGGGTTTCGTTGGTCTTCAACAATTACGGCATGGGCGAAGATACGCTTGGCACAGGCAATGGTCAAGCTGGCCGCTCGCGCATACATACCGACGACAGTATCGAGGTCAAGTATTACGACAAGCCAAGTCACTTCCTCGACAAGATGGCATTCTCCTTCACGGGCGATCTGGGATGTGAATATGGCACTGGCAACAGCGTCGTCGCAGGGGTGAATTGCCACCACGATATTAAGAATGCGGACGGTACTTTCAAAAGCCGCAAACAGACCTTCGCGGGTTGGATGCTCTACAACCGCTTCTGGTTCAAGAAGGACTTGTTTGGGTTGACGCTCGGTGGCGGCGTGATGGACAATCCGGGACGCTACCTGACGCTGCTCCCGCCGATCAATGGAGCGGATGCTATTTCCGGGTCACCCTACTTTACGCAGAATCCTGGGGACCCATTCAAAGCCTGGGACACTACCGCCACTTTTGATTGGATGCCCAAACAGTACATTACTTTCCGCTCGGAGTACGGTTATCGCCATGCGAGCGTGCCGTATTTTACGGGTAGAGGTGGAATAACGCCGCCTGGCGGTAACACCGGCACTCCCTCCTTACTAGTGCCAGGTTTTACTCCGGACCTTCGGAAGGATGAGGGCAGTATAAGACTTGCCATCATGGTCAAGTTCTAGGCTTCAGAAACCTGAATAGCTGGAAGCAGCCGTTTGACGCGGCTGAATGGATTTGTGCATGAAAAACAGAGTTCTGGAAATTGGGCTTCTCCTTGCTTCGGTCTCTGCAGTGTTGATTCTAGGCGGCTGTAGCAAGGCGCATGACGAGGCGGCGGAGGCGCCGCCGCCCGCGAATGTCGTGTCCGCCGCGGATCCCAGCCTGTTCACCGTGGAACACCCAGAGGAATTTCCGCTCGCGGCAGCCACTGAGCGCTCCACGACCTCCGAGTTGGTGGTCACTGGCACAGTGGCTCCCGACATCGCTCGCAACGTTCCCGTCGTCTCCCTGGCCTCCGGGCGCATTGTCTCGATTCATGCACGACTGGGCGACAGGATAAAGAAAGGCCAGTTGCTGCTGAGAGTACAGAGTAGCGATGTCGCCGGAGCGTTTTCGGATTATCGCAAGGCGGTCTATGACGAACGGCTGGCGCGCTTCCAGTTCGAGCGGGCGAAGATCCTTTACGAAAAGGGCGCGATCGCAAAGAGTGCGCTTGAAACCTTCGAAAATGCCGAACAGGATGCCCAGGTGGTTTTGGAGACCACGGCTGAGCATTTGCATTTGCTCGGTCTGGACAAAGACCATCCCATGGGCATTGTCAATATCACCGCACCGGTGTCGGGCGTGATCACCGATCAGCAAGTCACGAACGCGGCTGGGGTACAAGCATTAGGCACAAACCCCTTTACGATTTCTGACTTGTCCAATGTCTGGGTTGTCTGCGACGTGTACGAGAACGACCTTCCCAATGTGCGGCTTGGCGATACCGCGGAGATCAGCCTGAATGCATATCCCGGTCGTATGTTCAAGGGCAGGATCAGCAACATTGGCGCCATCCTCGATCCTAGTATTCGTACGGCCAAGGTTCGAATAGAAGTTCAAAATCCCGGTATCATCCGGCTGGGCATGTTCGCCAGAGCCACCTTCCGCGGTCAAACCAGGGAGATGCATACCATTGTCCCGGCATCCGCCATCATGCACATGCACGATCGCGATTTTGTCTTCGTTCCCGCGCCAGACAGGAAGTTTCGTCGCTTGGAAGTCGTCAGTGGTGGTCTCTTGCCGGACAACATGAATCTGCAAGAGATCAAATCGGGGCTCGAACCAGGGCAACAAGTGGTTACGAACGCGCTGGTTTTGGACCACGTGCTTGCTCAGTAACAAAGAGGTCCCAAGGGTTATCGCCACCTAACCATCGCGGCTCAGTGAAGCACTTATCCGATCGGGGAACAAGACAGGAAGCAGGAAATGATTCGTGCTCTTGTAGACTTTGCGCTTAACAACAAGTTTGTGGTGTTGGCCATTACCGTCTTGTTGATCGGTTGGGGAGCTATTTCGTTTCACAACCTGCCGGTGGAAGCCTATCCCGATATCGCCGATAACTACGTGACGGTCATTACTCAGTGGCCCGGCCGCTCCGCCGAAGAGGTGGAACAGCAGGTTACGATTCCAATCGAGATTCAAATGGCCGGAATGCCGCACATGACCTATCTGCGTTCGGAGTCTATTTTCGGCCTGTCGTTCGTGATTATGATCTTCGACGACAGCTCCGTAAATGACTGGAACCGGCAAAAAGTTCTGGAAAGGCTCACACAGGTCACCCTCCCGCCTGGACAAAACCTTCAGCCCCAAATCGGCACGGACTGGAGCACTACGGGTCAGATCTATTGGTACACGCTGAGGAGCACAAATCCCCGCTACGATCTGATGGAATTGAGGTCTCTCGAAGACTGGGTTCTGCTCAAACAGTTCAAATCCGTTCCGAACGTAGTGGATGTTTCCGATTTTGGCGGCACGGTACGCGAGTATCAGGTGCGCATCGATCCGAACAAACTGGTTTCGTACGGATTGAGCATCGGCCAGGTGGAGCAGCAACTCGCCAATAACAACATCAATGCCGGCGGCAGTTTCGTGGAAATGGGCATGCAGCAGATGAACGTGCGCACGCTCGGGCTTTTCAGCAGTGTGCAGGACATTGAGCAGACGGTCCTAAAAACGCAAACCGGGACCGCCCTTCGGGTCAAAGACATCGCCGATGTCGTCCAGGGCCCCAAAATCCGATTGGGCCACATGGCGAGGGCCAACCACATGGAGGACGGCAGGATCATCGACGAGCCTGATGTCATTCAGGGTGCGGTGCTCATGCGCAAAGGCGCGGAAGAGGAACCCACGCTTGAGGCCATTCACAAGAAGGTGGAGGAGCTTAACAACGGCCTCCTGCCTCCCGGTGTGAAGGTCGTTCCCATGCTGGATCGTAGCGATCTCCTTCATTACACCCTGCACACGGTGCTGCACAACCTGGGAGAAGGGATGATTCTGGTGACCATCGTCCTACTTTTTTTCCTGGGCAATATTCGTGCTGCTCTCATCGTTGCGCTCACTATCCCGTTCTCGTTGCTGTTCGCCTCGATCTGGCTCGATCTGAGCAAAATTCCCGCAAACCTGCTCTCGCTGGGCGCACTGGATTTCGGGATGGTCGTCGACGGCGCCGTGGTCATGGTGGAAAACATCTTTCGGCACATGAGCCAGCGCAATAACGGCTCCGAATCCGCGGTCGTGAAAAGCCCCGCGGAAATCATTCGCGGGGCTGCCCACGAGGTCCAGCGCCCGGTGTTCTACGCCATCGCCATTATCATCGTGGCTTACCTGCCGATCTTCACCCTGCAGCGCGTCGAGGGCCGGTTATTCCGACCCATGGCCTGGACTGTGGCGTTCGCCCTGCTCGGTGCCCTGGTCTTTTCAATTCTGGTTGCCCCCGTACTTTCGAGTCTGTTTTTTCGCGGCCAGATCCGCGAATGGCGCAATCCAGTTATGCCGTTTCTGATCCAGCGCTACCGGAGAAGGCTGCGCTGGGCCATCGAGCATCATTGGATCACCCTCGGCGCCGGCTTGGCTGCCTTGGGAATGGCGGCCTTTCTTGCCTTCAGCGGAGTCATTGGCTCGGAGTTTTTGCCACACCTGGATGAGGGCGCTATCTGGGCGCGTGGCACTCTGGCAAATAGTACAAGTCTTTCAGAGAGCGAAAAATTTACTCAGAATGAGCGCTATGTTTTTGCATCCTTTCCGGAAGTGAAAACGGTCGTTTCCCAAGTTGGCCGCCCCGACGACGGAACCGACACCGGGGGATTCGGCAACACGGAGTATTTCGTCGATCTGAAGCCGAAGGACCAGTGGAGGCCTGTCTTCCATCGCAACAAGGAGGAACTGGTCGCCGCCATGAATCGCGCCGTGCAAAGGTATCCGGGCGCGATCTGGAACTTCTCCCAACCGATCGAGGACAACGTCGGAGAGATGCTCACGGGCACCAAGGGCGGTCTCGCCGTCAAGATTTTCGGGGATGACCTGAAGGTTCTCGAGCAAAAGGGGGAAGAAGTCACGGCCGCCATGTCGGGCATCCCGGGCATACACGACGTCAAGCTGCTGCGCGATTTCGGCCAGCCAAATCTCAACTTAACCATTGATCGCCGCCAGGCGGCCCGTTTTGGAATCAACGTGGCAGACATACAAGACGCCATCCAGACGGCCGTGGGCGGTAACGCTGTGAGCCAAGTGCTGATCGGGGAGCAGCGGTACGACGTGGTGGCGCGCTACCAGGCACCCTACCGGAACACCGAACAAGCCATCGAGAGAGTTCGTCTGCTCTCTCCCTCGGGTGAACGAGTTTCTCTGGCGCAATTAACCAAAGTGGCGGTCAAGGACGGCGCGTACGACATCTACCGCGAAGGCAACACCCGCTACGTGGCAATAACCTTCAACGTGCGAGGCCGGGATCTGGGAACCACGGTCGAAGAGGCGATTAAACGGATTAATGAAAGAGTGAAGCTGCCGACGGGCTATCGCGTCGGTTGGTCGGGCGAATACGAGAGCGAGAAGCGGGCTGAAGCGCGGTTGGCTGTCGTCGTCCCGCTCACGATCCTAGTCATCTCCATCATTCTGTACGCCATGTTTGGCTCGTTCAAATGGTCGTTGCTGGTTTTGGCCAACGTCGCCATGGCGCCCATCGGCGGTCTGCTGGCGTTGCTGGTCACCGGCACCAACTTCAGCGTTTCCTCGGGCGTCGGATTCCTCGCGCTCTTTGGCGTCTCGGTGCAAACCGGAGTGATCATGCTCGAGTACATCAACCAGCTTCGGGCGCGAGGCCAGTCGATACAGCAAGCCGCGGTCGAGGGCGCTATCTTGAGACTCCGTCCCATCATGATGACCATGCTAGTGGCAACTCTAGGGCTGTTGCCTGCGGCTTTGTCGCACGACATCGGCTCGGATTCCCAACGGCCTTTTGCCATCGTGATCGTCGGTGGTCTGATTGCCGATTTGCTGCTGAGCCTCGTACTGTTGCCCACCTTGTATGTTTGGATAGCACGCCCCGGCGACGTTCTGCCAGAACCGCGGGAGGCCGCCGAATACTCATGAGGAACATAGATCTGAAATCAGGTCGCAGCAGTAGTCTTAGACTTTATCTCCGATTCACCGCACTGGCAGGCGTACTCGCTTGTCTGTTCAGTGCCCTGAGCGTTGTAGCTCAGACGCCGCCGCCGATGACGTGGGAGCAAGTGCGCCACCGCTTCGAACAGGACAATCCAACCCTGTTAGCGGGCAAGTTGAACATCGATGAGTCCAAGGCGCAGGAGATTACGGCGTTTCTGCGTCCTAACCCGCAGTTCACTCAGTCGAGTGATGGGACTCAAATCCATCGTTACAACGGAGTGTGGCAGCCGTTCACCGGCACTCAGTTTGTAAGTGGCATTAGCTACCTGCACGAGCGGGAGCACAAGCGGGAACTGCGGCTGGAGAGCGCTCGGAAGGGTACGACAATCGCGGTGTCAACCCAGGCCGACCTGGAAAGGTCCCTGCTTTTCGCCTTGCGCAGCGCATTCGTGTCGACGCTGCAGGCCAAGGCGGTATTACGGCTGGCGAAAGACAATCTGGCCTATTACGATCATGTACTCGATATCAGTAGAATTCGTTTCCAGGCCGGTGACATCGCGCAAATCGATCTCGACCGGCTGGAACTGCAGCGCGTGCAGTATGAGTCCGACCTGCAAACTGCGGAAGTCAACCTGCGCACCGCGAAAATTCAGTTGCTCACGCTTCTCAACGACCGCATGCCGGTTGAACAATACGACGTAAGCGGGCCGTACGATTTCTCCGAGCAACTGCTGCCGCGTGATGAGTTCCGGAGAATTGCTCTGGATAGCCGGCCCGACCTGCGGGCCGCCTTTCAAGCCGTGGACAAAGCCCAAACCGACCACGAGCTGGCCGTGGCTAACGGCTCAACCGATCCGACCTTCAGCTCCTGGTATTCGTACAACCCGTCGTTCAACAACCCGAATGCCCACCAAACGCTCGGTGTCAGTGTCTCCGTCCCCGTCCGCATCTTCGACCGCAACCAGGGAGAGAAACTGCGCACGCAGCTCGATATCACGCGCAACGAAAGATTGCGCGACGCCGCCGAAGCTGGTGTGTTCAGTGACGTGGACTCCGGCTACGCCACCCTGGCCAGCACCGTGATTCTGTTGCAGCCATACAAGGCCAGGTATCTGCAACAGTCAGTGCGCGTGCGGGACACGATCTCCTTTTCCTATCAGAACGGTGGGGCTTCCCTGCTTGATTTCTTGAACGCCGAGAGCGACTACCGCGCCGTGCAACTGAATTACTTGAACCTGGTCGGCTCGTACTTGATGGCGGCCGCACAATTGAACTTGGCCGTGGGCCGGGAGGCGATCCAATGAAAAGGGCGAAGCGTCAACCTTCAAGCCTCCAACCTCGAACCGCCACGGGAGATTTTGAATTGGGAGAACGCTAATGGCAAGAGACCTATCTGCAATCTGGGAAAGCTTGCTCGAAAGAGTAAAAAAACGCGGCTGCTCCGAGGATGAAATTCTCCGACTCGCGGCCCAAGGGGACACCCTTCTGGACAAGTTTGCGGACGTCATGGCCGAGGCGGCACGCAAGCCCACCGATATATATCCGGTAAAGGTAAACTACGAACTCTCGGTGGAAGACGCCATCGACGCCGGGAAATATCAGGCAGTGAATACCGATATTACGGGCAAGAACTTTCCTCCTTCGACCAGGAAAGGCCAGGCGGATCTCGAGATTGTTCTGGTTCGCTTCGACCACCGCATGAAGTCGGAGGACGTTCTCGACGAACTCAGCAAGGAGGGCTTGCGGGCTGCTGAGCTGCCCGAGTTTCTGGCGTTTGGAGCAGAACACCCTGATGTGCAACGCAAGTTTTCAGTGGTTGGGTTAGGCTCGGTGTGGCAGGATCGGAAGGGCTATCGCAATGTCCCGTGCTTGTATACGGCCTCTGAAGGACGTTACCTCGACCTCCATTGGTGGGATGACGGGTGGTACTCCTATAGCCGGTTTGCTGCAATCCGCAAATAAAACTTAGGGTGGAAACTGGCCGGACCGCATTGCGTTAATACATCCTCGATTGCAAGGGTTGGATTAGAAGCTCGGTGGCTGCGGAGGAACTCGATAATGCGCTCTCGTACGCACACATGACGGCGTGTTAATCTATGGCCCCATATGCTAGCCAACAAAATGAAAGCGAAACTGACTGCCGGACAGCCCGTGTTTGGCGTGTCGGTGATGATTCCTTCGCCGCAAATCGTGGAAATGGTCGGGCGGCTCGGCTTCGACTGGGTGCTCATTGACTTCGAGCACGGCGCCATTTCACCCGAGACTCTGCAGGCGATGGTCATGGCCGCCGAGGCTAGTGGCATCACTCCGATCGCGCGTCCGGGCAGCCATAGCGAGCAAGAAATAACAAAGCTGCTCGATGCCGGAGTACTCGGCGTTCAGGTGCCACATGTAAGCACGGCGGAGGAAGCTGCGACGGTTGTCGCTGCGGTGAAGTTTCACCCACTGGGGCAGCGTGGGTTGGCAGTAGGTACGCGTGCCGCTCAATATGGCATCGGTCTGAGCCAGGCGGAGTTCGTTGTGCAGGCGAATCGCGAAACCCTGGTCTGTGTTCAGCTGGAGGACTTGCCAGCGCTGGACAACCTAGAGGCTATCTGCGCGGTCGATGGAGTGGATGTGGTGTTTGTAGGACCCTCCGACCTGTCGCAGGCGCTCGGGTTCCCCGGGCGGCATGACGCTCCTGCGGTGCAGGAAACCATGCGCCAGGCATTCACCCGGATCATCTCTGCTGGAAAGTGGGCGGGCACAACCGGTGAGACCGCCAGCATTCGAGCCTACCGAAACTGCGGGGTATCGTATTGTTACACACACGTGACCAGAATCTTGCGCACTGGTGCCGCCGAGTTTTTCAAAGGGGTGCAAGATTCGGCGTCGTAGGCCGTGTCCCTTAAACTTCTCACGCTCAAAACAGTGGGCAACAGGCGGCTATACGCTACGGCCCGTCGAGTGAGGTGCCTCATAACGGCGCCGGCCGGTCATCTCCGCTACGGACAGATCGGCAGGAAGGAAGATGGAAAAGCAGGTGCCTGAACGACCGGGCCGCCGCGTGCTCCATACGCGAATGAAGCCACCGGCCCGGTTGATGATGCCCAGACTTACCCACAGGCCCAACCCTGTTCCGTTTTCCCCTTTAGTCGTGAAGAATGGTTCGAAGATGCGCGAAAGATGCTGCGCCTCAATGCCGATGCCTGTGTCGGCAATTGAGACTCGATATCCGCGCCGGTTACCGCCACGCCTGTCAGAGGATTCATACAAGTGAAGAATGACTTGCCCATCCTGGGGCGTGGCTTCGATCGCGTTGAGCAACAGATTCGAAATCACCTGGCGAATTTCGCCGCTGAACCCGAGAACCTTCGCTTCGGTATCAAAGCGCTTGACTACGGTCACGCCGTGCTGCTTCGCCTTCGGCTGGTAGAACTCCACCAGCTCTCCGATCAGTCCCGCGAGATCGAACTCCGCGGGTCTGACACTTTCCCGATGGAATTTCAGGGTCTGGCTCGTGATGCGGCTGATGGTCTGCAACTGCTTCTCGATAATATCCACATACTCCCGTGTGCTCGCATCCGTGATGGACTGGCCTAAGAGGTACACGAGGTTCGTCATCGCCTCCAGGGGATTGTTGATCTCGTGGGCCATCGTGGCGGCGAGTCTGCCGGTCACGGCCAGTTTCTCGGTACGAATCAAGGCCTTTTCCGCCCGTTTGCGCTCGGTGATCACATCGAATATCGCGACAAAAAAACCCTTCTCCGGGCTGTAGACCGAAATCGAAAACCACATCCCCAAGGCCTCGATGAACATTTCAAATTTCTCGGGGACTCCGTTCATTGCCACCCTGGCATAGATCTCGAACAACCCTGGATCGGCTTCCCGGATGCCAGGGATAACCTCGGTGACCCTCTTGCCAATGACATCCTTCAGGCCGGTCAAGGTTGCGAACGCGGAGTTGACGGCAAGATAGACAAAGTCTCGCCCCTCGCCGTTCTCGAAGATCATCTTGCAGTAGGCAAGTCCTTCGTTCATGTGCTCAAACAACCCGCGATACAGCGATTCGCTCTCGCGCAGCGCCACCTCCGCCCGCCTACGCTCAATGATTTCCTTCAGTAACTCGTCGTTAGCTGTCTGGAGTTGCCCGGTGCGCTCGGCCACGCGCCGCTCCAGCTCGGCGTTCAGCCGACGGACTTCCTCCTCGGCCCGCTTGCGCTCAATGGTCGCGCCCGCCAGTCCGGCGAGGGCGAGATAGATACTCAGCAATTCCTTCGGAAGCGGTTGAGCATCGGTGTGGCCAATCAGCATGACCCCGCTGGTTTGATGATTCTCGACGATGGGGAGGAAAGCCGTCATCGAGGGAGTGGGGGTAAGGAGGACACGTGATGCCAAAAAGCCGTTTTCCAGTACATCGGCGACAAGGGTTCGAACACTCGTAAGGATGTTTTGTGCGGCAACTGTCTCGGGCAGCGTGCAGTAACGGAGCGAGAGGCTGTTGCCGGAGCCCCGCTCAACGAAGGCGAGCCAATCGGCCGGAAAATGCGTCAGAACAAACTTACCCAGGTGCTCCCAAATGTCTTGCTGGGTCTGAAGACGAACCAGGTACTGGGCCGATTTGAGGAAGGCTTCAAACACCTGAGATTCGTCGGATCGAAGACCTTTCATGTCTTTTCCACCTTCAGGGGTTGGAGGTAGAGGTTCTCCAGGAACAGAGCCTCAAAATCGGAGGACTGGGAGAGATTGACGATAGCCGCCCGTTTTCGCAATGACGCCAACTCCGCGGTTCTTGCCGGCGACAGAAGCAGATGCTCGCAACCGGCCAGCGCGGTATTGCCACAGAGTTCGACACGCTCGGGCGGAATGTCCGGCAGGAGGCCGATACGCTGGGCATTGCGGACATTCAAATTCCGGCCGAAGGCCCCACACACGCAGATGCGACTCAACTCCGTCGCGCTCAACTGTGCCCTGGCGAGCAGCGTACTGAAAGCGGCGCCGAGCGCCGCTTTCGCGCGCTGAAAGGTGTCCACGTCTCCCTTGGTGAGGCGAATGACCGGATCCGTCTGAAAGACGACATAACCGTCCTTATGTCGAGGGCTCGCAAAGCCACCCGTGCGTGTCAGCTCGCCGCTGTCGCGCAGGCAGGCAATCAAGTCCACGAGGCCGGAACCGCAGAATCCCTTGGCTTCCGCCCCGCCCAGCACCTGAAAATCGAGCCCGTCGGAGCCCGGTAGTCCTCCGAAACGATAGATGGCTCCGGGCTCAGCCGGCATGCCGCATTTTATTCCGCAGCCTTCGAAGGCTGGTCCGCCTGCGGCGGAGGTCACCCAGAGCGTCTGTTCATCCCAGAGCGCCATTTCGGAATTGGTTCCGAAGTCGATTAACAGGCCGCCCGGCTGCTCTGTCAGGCGAGTCGCCACCACTCCCGCCAAGAGGTCGGAACCGACGAAACCGGCGAGAGGAGAAATAACTTTCACGGTGGCTTGCGGATGGATTCCCAGAACACTCACCCAGGTCTGGGGCTGCTCTACCTGGTACTCCATCGGGCGCGTCCAATTGTGGGGTTGTAGCAATTGCCGGGAATCTGCTCCCGTTAACAGGGCCAGCATGGCGGTGTTTCCAACGATGGCAGCCTGGACGACCTCCCGTGGCTGGAAGCTGTCTCGTGGGGTCCCCAGCCCGCCCGTTTTTGGCGCGCCGGGGTGGGAGCACATCTCCTGCAAGGCCTGGGCCACTGCCTCCAAGGGCAGACGGGCCAGCCGCTGCGCGTTCTCCGGCGATTCACCCGCGGCAATCAGTCGCGTCACTATGTCTGCGCCGTAGGGAGATTGAGGATTCGGCCCCACGCGGCCGTGGAGGCGATGGCCGTGCTTGAGGTCCCAGAGCGAGAGACTGATCTGAGTGGTTCCCACGTCGATAGCTAAACCGTAGGCGATGTCCGCTGACGGCTTCGCGGCCAATGGGTAAAGAGGTGAAGGGGTACATGGGAGGCAGTCCGGGGTTAAGTCGCGCCAATTGAGCTTCGAGACCGCGTTGATGATCCGTAGGTGAAGATCGGTTTCCGGCATGAGCTGGCAGGCCAGACGAAGGTTCTGTGCAAGCTGCTCAGGCGGCAAAATGAGGTGTTCATTCTTTGTTGGAGGGTTTACGTCACCCGCTTCGATCTGCACCAGGCAAAGGCCGCAAGCCCCGTCACCCCGGCAACCGGAACGAACCAGGAAGCCGGCGCCCTCGAGAATTTCCCGCGCCGACACGCCCGGCGAAAAAGGGACCTCCCGAGCTGCGGCGCTGGCAATGACAGTAAGCTTCGGCATGCTATCTATTATCTACCCCTTGCCGCTTGACGCTTTTGCCAGCGCAGCGATGTTCTCCGGCTTGGCTTCGGGCGGAATCTCGCAGCCCGATGAGAGAATAAAACCTCGCCGGTCGCGGAAGGCGCGCAGAAGATTAACGGCTTCCGTCTCGACCTCCGCGGGGCTTCCCTCCACGAACAGGAGCGACTTGATATTCCCATCGAAGCAGGTGAGCGGAAGCCGGCTCATTGCTTCGGCGGCGCTTACCATATAGTCAAAATTCGCGATATGGACCCCGGCCTTTTCGTAATAATGCAGAATCGGGGCCGCCGGACCGGCGATGTGCAGCCAGTTTGCAGTCGCCCCGGCCGCCGACAACGCCTGGAAGACCCGCTGGAGTCTGGGCAATGCGAACTCCCGGAAGAAGTTCGGAGGAATGACTGCGGGAGAGGCGGAGGGATCAAAGACTACCGGCAGATGCGCGCCGGCCTGAAGTTGGGCCTGGCCAAATCGAATCACGACGTCGGTGGCAAAATCCATTAAATGCGCCAATCGAGGAGGATCATCGATCGCCAGGTAAAGGGTGCGTTCTAAGCCCAGCAACTGGGTAGCAAGAGTGAATGGGCCCAAAATACAGCCGACGACGAGCACCTCGTCCCCGAGTTCGTGTCTGAGGATACCCAGAGCTTTGAGCATCTCCGGCATGCGTCCGGCTTGCTTTGGATCGGGAACAGCCAGGCCATCCCACTCGGCCTCCTGTGACAAAACATGCCGTCGGATCACGGGATACTGATTTCTCGGATAGCGCAACTCGGAACCGACGGCTTCCCCCTAATCCGTCGATAAGCTAACGAACAGGCGGGGGCAAGGGTGGTTTTGGAAACTCAGTTGATTCTAGCCGACCAATGCGGCCCCAGCGGAGGTGGTAAACCTCGACTGAAGCCACGTC
>JBEKBO010000025.1:0-40239 GCA_050015355.1 Candidatus Korobacteraceae bacterium
GATGATCCGCAGCTTGTCGAACCGCGCCTGGTTTTCCGCCGTCAGATGCGGCCTTGCCGTCAGCAGTCCGTGGCTGCACGGGCTGGTGTCAACCACCACGGGAATCGCGCCCTCGTCCGTCCACTTCCAGAAGCGCTCGATGGCATTGTTGACCGCCACATGGTGTGCCGGGTCGAAGCCTTTCGACGAGAACGGCACGCCGCAGCAAACTCCCACCGCATCTTGCGGAACGTACAGCTTTACACCCGCTCGTTCCGCCACATTGAGCAGCGCGCCCATCAGCGTAACGTCATCCGGTTCGCCCGGCAGGGCGCCCATCACCCGCGAGACGCAGGTGGGGAAGTACACCGCCGCCGCTCCAGCAGCCGTCGTCACCGGCAGCTCGCCCTTGCGCGGCCGTGGCATTTCCTTGCTCCACAGTGGCAGAACCTGGCCGGTCACGCCGCGCAGCCCGCGCGTCAGGCTGGCCATCGTCGTATGCCCGAACAGCGATGCAGCCAGATGCCCTAGCGACAGCCCGAGCCGCGCCAGCCGCTCGGTGGCGGCAAAGTTACGCGCCGCGCTTACCGCGCGCTTATGCTCCTGCTCGGTGTGCCGGATCTTGCGAAAATACTTCGTCAGCTTCGATGTATCGATGCCCATCGGACAGTTTGTCGCGCAAAGTCCGTCGACCGCGCAGGTGTCCAGCGCCATGTATGGGAAGTCAGCATCCAGGGCGGCGTAGCCCGCCAGATCGCCGGCTTCCTTCAGACGTTGCATCTCGCGCCGAACCACGATGCGTTGCCGCGCCGTCAGACTCAGATCCCGACTCGGGCATTTCGGCTCGCAGAAGCCGCATTCGATGCACTTGTCGACCTCCGGCTCGATGACAGGCGTACGCTTCAGATTGGCGATATAGGAATGCCGGTCCGGATTGATAATGACGCCGGGATTCAGCAGGCCGCGCGGATCCACCGCCTGCTTCAGCTGCTGCATGATCGCGTAGCCTTCATCACCCCACTCCATGCGTACGAATGGAGTCATGTTCCGCCCCGTCCCATGCTCCGCCTTCAGCGCCCCATCGTACTTTTGCACCGTCATTGCTACCACGTCTTCCAGCAGACCCGAGTATTTCTCCACTTGCCACTGCTCGTTGAAGCCCTGCGGCATCATGAAGTGCAGGTTTCCATCTTTGGCGTGGCTGTAAAGAATGACGTCGTCGTAGTGGTGCTTCTTGAACATTGCCGTCAGATCCATCGCCGCCTCGGCGAGGCGATCGACCGGGTACGCCAAGTCCTCGGTGATCATCGTTGTGCCGGTTGCTCGCGCTATGCTCACAGTGGGAAAGAGACCGGCGCGAATCTTCCAGAACTGCGCCTGTTCGGCCGGATCATGAGTGAACGACGGGGGAGCCACGAGGGTGAGATTGGCGACCGCCTCTTGCAACTTTACCTCCAGCAATGGACGGTCCTGCTCGTCGGCCACCTGGAATTCCACCAGAATGCCCGCGGCATCGTCGGCCAAGCCCTTGATCACGGGGGGGATGCTGGGAAGGTCCTGAATGGCGCGCAGAGAAGCCCGATCCATCATTTCCAGGGCAGCCGCACCGGCTTCGCGCAAGGGCACGATCGCGGCGGCAGCGGCATGGAGGTTTGGAAACAGCAGCAATCCCGTGTACTTCACGCGCAGATCCGGCACCGTGCGCAACACCGCCTCCGCGATGAAGGCCAGCGTTCCCTCCGAGCCAATCAGCACATTACGGAAAATATCAACCGGCCGCTCGAAATCCACAAACGCGTTCAACCCATAGCCGGTCGTGTTCTTCATCTTGTATTTGGCGCGAACCCGCGCGGCCAGAGCCGGATTGCCCTCAATGCGCTGCTTCAACTCCAGCAGCGTGCGCGCCAGCTCCGGCTCCTTCAGCCGGAACTGCTCGTCGGCATCGGGAGCCGCCGTGTCGATCACTGTTCCCGTGGGCAACACGAACGTCAGCGATTCGAGCGTGTGATAAGCGTTCTGCACAACGCCGCAGGACATGCCGCTGGAGTTGTTCGACAGAATGCCGCCGATCGAGGCAATCGCCACCGAGGCCGGATCAGGACCGATCTTCTTGCCATATGGGTACAATGCGGCATTGGCCTGCCCGCCGAGCACGCCCGGTTGCAGGCGGATCTTCTTGCCGCCTTCCTCCACCTTGAAGCCGCGCCAATGGCGAGCCACATCCACCAGCATGCCATCGCTCACCGTTTGTCCGGAAAGGCTGGTGCCGCCCCCCCGGAACGTGAGCGGAATGCCGTGCTCCTGGCTGAACCGAAACAACGCCTGAATCTCTTCCACCCCTTGCGGCTGAACCACAGCCTCCGGAATTAGCCGGTAAAAGCTGGCATCGGAGGCAAAGGCGACAACGTCGATCGGCCGGTTCAGAATCCGGGCAGGATCGATCGCGGCCGACAGCTTTTGCTTCAGTTCAGCCGAACTGAGGCCACTACGCGATGTCTTGGCGGAGCTAGCAGCGGTTGCCATGGATACTCCTAAGTAATCTTCAAACAGAACTTTCAAGCAAGTTCCCGGTACATCGCCGGAAAACAGAATGGAACGGAACTGCAAAAATCGACCGTCCGCTTGCGGAACTAAATCATTTAGCCAGCCAAGGATTGTCTGTCGGGCGCGTACAAGGCGTAAGTGATATCACTCACAATTTCGGGTGACCCATGACACTCCGGCAGAGAGCAAAACGCAAAAAGAAAAGGTGCGGTGAGGCCTCGACCAGCGCCTGTTGCGCCCGCCGCGAGCCTTTAGCCCCGCACCTGCTAAACGTTGCCGCCCAGGATTACGTCAGCAGCAACCCATCTTTACGGTCTCTTTGCCCATATCCGCCGGCGGTCCGAAGGCCTCCTGCGGAATTGGCTCGCCACTGAGCGTCTTGATCC
This sequence comes from Candidatus Korobacteraceae bacterium, assembly GCA_050015355.1. Taxonomy (GTDB): domain Bacteria; phylum Acidobacteriota; class Terriglobia; order Terriglobales; family Acidobacteriaceae; genus CAWBRT01. Next base: position 2,910 of record JBEKBO010000025.1, read on the forward strand.
AGCGGCGCACCGCTTCAAACGAGACCACCAGGACACCGACGATGGAGCAAACCATCAAAAACGAATCCATGTAGCCGACAAACTCCTTGCCCGGAACGTGGGTCAGCGGCCAGAAGATCCGCGGAATCGAAAGGACCCCGGCGGAAACCGTCGTGATTCCAACAAAAATCATCGGTACCAGGCTGATCCAGGCATACTTGGCTCTACCCATATTGATCAGGAAAGTGGTGGTGACCGCTAACGCGATCGTCGCCAGCAACTGGTTGGCAGTGCCAAACAGCGGCCAGATGGTGGAAATGCTGCCCGTCCAGATGAGGAAACCCCATGCGTATACGACCAGGAAGGTACCGATCAGGTTGCCGGGCAGCCAAGTGTGGTTGCCGAAAGGCTTGTAGACGCGGCCCAGCAGTTCATGCATAACGTAGCGGGCGACGCGTGTACCGGTGTCGATCGTGGTGAGGATGAACAACGCCTCGAACATGATCGCGTAGTGGTACCAGTAGCTCACCAGTTTGTCCATGCCCGGAATGCTGCGGAAAATCTGGGCCATGCCAACGGCAAGAGAGACCGCGCCACCGGTGCGTCCGGCCAGCTTCTCGCCGATTTCCCGCGAGAACATATCCAGATTGACGGTGTGCAAGCCCAGCTTGGCGAAGACCGCAGCCGGGGTGTTGATGGCAAAGTAGTCGCCGGGGAACATCGAGCAGGCGGCAATCAGGGCCATGACGCCTACCAGCGACTCGCAGATCATCGCGCCGTATCCGATAAAGCGCGCATCGGTTTCCTTATCGAGCATCTTCGGCGTGGTGCCGGAAGAGACCAGCGAATGGAAACCCGAAATCGCGCCACAAGCGATGGTGACGAACAGGAACGGGAACAGCTTGCCCGCAATGATGGGTCCGCCGCCGTGAATGTACTGCGTGACGGCCGGGAACTGAATGTTCGGGTGGGCAACCATAATGCCGATAATCAGCGCGGCAATTGTGCCCAGCTTCAGATAGGTCGAGAGATAGTCGCGTGGTTCCAGCACCATCCAGACCGGCAGAATCGAGGCGATAAAGCCGTAAGTCGCCATCAGCAAACAGATCTGATGCGGCGTGAAGGTGAGAAAGTGTGCGAACGAAGATGCGGCAAACCAATGCCCACCGCCAACCGAAGCCAACAAGGCGACGACACCGAACGCGCTGGGCAGAGCTACCCGGATCTGTCCCGGTGTGCTCTTGAACATGTAGAAGCCCATGGCGAAGGCGATGGGGATCGTCATTCCGATGGTAAACACGCCCCAGGGACTCTCAGCGAGCGCGTTGACCACGACGATACCCAGTCCGGCCAAGGCTATGACCAGGATCAGCAGCACGGCAATCATGGTTACCAGACCCGCAAACGTGCTGATTTCCGTGCGGGCGATCTCCGCCAGGGAGTGCCCTTTATGGCGAATCGACGCAACCAGAATCGTGAAATCCTGCACGCAACCGGCGAGCACGGCGCCGACCAGCAGCCAGATTAGTCCTGGCGCAAAACCGAACTGGGCGGCAAGCGTCGGTCCCACCAGCGGACCGGCGCCGGCAATGGCCGCGAAATGATGCCCGAACAACACCCATTTCGGTGAAGGCACATAGTTGTGGTGGTCTTCATACAAATGTGCAGGCGTTGTTCTGCGATCGTCCAGGGTCATTACCTTGGCCGCGAGAAACGCGCTGTAGAAGCGGTACGCCAGGGCGTAAAAACATAACACCCCGATCATCAGCGGCAACGTATTCATGCCAGCGACTCCTTTGCTGCGAATATCTGTGGGCTTTGCGCCCGCCAGTGACTATGCAATTGAAACGTGCAAACACACATCGATTAAGAACACGATCACTCCCGGTGGAGATCGCTGCTTTCAGCATGGAGCCAGGAAGAACAGACGCCGTGCCGCGGCCAGCATTGAAGGTACCCCCCGGGTGTAAACGTTTTTTGATTGCGCACTAAGTCAAGCATTTTGCCACAACTACACGGTAATGGCCCGGAAAAAAAGGCTGCCCGCCAGAACTGTTGCCGGGACCTAAGCGGCTGCCGAGAGACGCTCCTGCCGTCGAAGCGAAGCCAGCAGAACGGAATTCCGGGAACTCGCCCAGGAGTGCAAGGAATCGGCTAGGAGGTAAGCCTTAGCAGGCTGCTGAAAAACAGGTCTGCTCTGGCGCGAGCATTCCACAAGTGTGCTGTAACTCTGTGGCTTACACATTTCGTCGCGCCTCGCTTTGTCCGCCCCAACACGCGCAACCACGGCGCGCGTCGGGGACCCCGGCTTCGGCGCGTTTTTCAGCAGCTTGCTAGGCGCCAAGGTATGACTTAATGAGATCGTCCTTGGCCGCCAGCTCTGCCGCCGTCCCGTAGAGCCGGATTTCGCCGGTCATCATGATGTAGGCAAAATCGCAGGCCGAAAGTGCCAGGGTGGCGTTTTGCTCGACCAGGATCATGGTTACGCCCTGTTTTTTGATCTTGGCGATGATTTCATAAATCTGGTCGACGATCACTGGCGCCAACCCCATGGAAGGTTCGTCCAGCAGCAGAACCTTCGGACTGGCCATCAGGCCGCGGGCGATGGCTAGCATCTGCTGCTCTCCACCGGACAGGGTTCCTGCCTGTTGTTCGATCCTCTCCTTCAATCTGGGAAAGAGCGCGAAACATTTTTCGTAATCCGTTTCGATGTCTTTTTTATCTCGCCGGAGGTATGCGCCCATGCGCAGATTCTCGCGCACGGAAAGAGTGCCGAAAATCCGGCGGCCCTCGGGAACGTGTATCACTCCGGCGGCGACAATTTTTTCCGGGCTCAAGCCGGCAATCTCGCGTCCGGCCAGCATGGTGCTGCTGCCCGGCAGCGGTCGCACCAAGCCCGAAAGACTCTTGAGCAGGGTGGACTTGCCGGCGCCATTGGAGCCGAGTACGGCGACTACCGTGCTCTCCGGCACGGTCAGGGAGACGCCTTTCAGGACCTCCGCCTTGGTGTATTTGACGTGTAAATTCTTGATCTCAAGCATTGGCCGCGACTCGCTTGCCCAGATAGGCCTCGACGACCCGCCGATTCGATTGCACGTCCAGGAAACTGCCTTCGGCGATCTTTTCACCGGAATCAAGCACGGTAATGATATCGGCAATCTCCTTGACGAATTCCATGTTGTGTTCAATCAGGGCCACGGTGACGCCCAGTGCGCTGATCCTTTTGATGGTCTGGGCGAGCGCCTGCGCCTCCGCCGTGTTCATGCCTGCGGCCGGTTCGTCCAGCAACAACAGCTTCGGTTCGCTGGCCAGGGCGCGTGCGATTTCGATGATCCGCTGCTTGCCGTAGGGCAGGCTTTGCATGTTTGCGGAGAGCAGATTGCCGATCTCAAAGAACTCGGCGAGTTCGGTCACCTTGGAGTCGATTTTCTTGCTTTCAATCGGTTCCCGACCGAGGTGCGAGATCGCTTCAAACAGTCCGTAATGCGTGCGGCAGTGCAGGCCGAGCGCAATGTTTTCCCACACGCTCATTCCGCGGAAGGGCCGGATGTTCTGAAAAGTGCGCGCGATGCCTTTGGCGGTGATGCGGTAGGGAGGCAGGCCGGTAATCTTTTCTCCCAGGAAAAAAACGTCGCCGCCTTCGGGCGTATACACACCCGAAAGGACGTTGATCAACGTTGATTTTCCCGAGCCGTTGGGACCGATGATGACATGCCGGGAATTTTCCAGGATGCTGACATCCACCTGGTTCAGCGCCAGCACTCCGCCAAAGCGCTTGCTGATGGCTTTCACTTCCAGCGTAACCTTTGCCAACTTCAAGCTCCCATTTCTTTGTCGCTGTCGCTGCTGGCCGCCTTATGCTCGCGCCAGGCGGCAAAGAGCACCAGTACCATCAGGATGAAACTGAAAAAAAGCATGTAGTAGTCTTTCAGGCTGCGAAGAAGCTCGGGCAAAAGCGTCAACAGCACGCCCACGAGGGGAGAGACGACTGCGCTGAAGCCTCCTAGAACGCTCATGCAAAGATAGGACGCCGACTCGTTAAACGTGTACAGGTCAGGTCCGATATAACCGGTCAGGAACGCATAGAGCGCGCCGGCAAAGCCCGCCAGGAAAGCCGAAAGCGCGAACGACATGATCTTGTAGTACTTCACGTTGACGCCCATCACTTCGGCCGTCAGTTCATCGTCGCGTATGGCGATCAGGGCGCGTCCAACTCTGGATTTTCGCAGCCGGATGGCCCCATACATCGCCAGTGCCAGCAGTACGATGATGAAGTAGTAGAAAAACAGAGGCCGCGCCAAGTCCAGACCGGCAAGTTTCAACGACGGAATGCGTGAGATGCCGAAGGGTCCGCCGGTGAGATGCTCGAGGTTGATCACCAGAATCCTGATGATCTCGGCGAAGCCGATGGTGATGATCACCAGGAACGGGCCCCTGAGGTTGAACGCCGGAATGCCGACCAAAACGCCAAAGGCCGCGGCCACGGTTGGAGCGATAAGAAGCATGAACCACGGTGACAATCCCAGCCTGGTGGTTACAATCGCGGCCACATAAGAGCCGATCGAGTAGAAGGCGACCTGTCCGAGTGAAACAAGTCCGGTGAAGCCGGCCAGCACCACCAGTCCCAACACGATAAACGCAACTACGGCACCCATGTCGGTGACCAGAATGAGGTAGTCGCTATTGAGAATCAGCGGCAGCACCATGGCAAAGACGGCGCCCAGCAACGCGAACTGCTTCGGGCCCAGCAAGCGGCGCCAATTTCGCGTCGGACGGGATGAACCTGGAGCCGGTATTCTCATGGGCTACACCTTCTCCGAAATCTTCAGGCTGAACAATCCCTTGGGTTTGAATAGCAGGAAGGCGATCAGAATGCCGAAGGCGATGGCGTCCTTGTAGCTCGACGAAAGATAAATACCGGCCAGTGTCTCGACAATGCCGAGCAGGATGCCGCCGACCACCGCGCCCAGCGGGTTGCCAAAACCGCCGATGATGGTGGCGGCAAAGGCTTTCAGGCCGAGCGAATCACCCATCTCCGGAATCAGGAACAGGATTGGCGTCGCCAGGATGCCCGCCACGGCAGTGATCATCAAGCTGATGACGAACGAGAGGCTGATGATGAAGTTGCTCTTCACGCCCATCAATTGCGCCACTTCCCGGCTTTCGGCCGCCGCTCGCATGGCTACGCCGAGCAGCGACTTCTGCGAAAGGATGTAGAGCCCGATAATCAGCAGCAGCGAAAGGCCCACCGTCCAGAACGTGTGCGGCATGATGTGAGCATGAAAGAAGTTTAACGGGGTCTCGCCAAAGACATTCCCGAGCGACAGCGGCTTGGTGCCCCAGATAGCGCGGATCAGATTCTTGAGGAATACCGACAGGGCGATGGTAACGATGAGCATCAGCAATGGATTACAGTTGAAGCGCCGCAGCGGATGGAACAATGCCTTGTCCACGATAAAACCGACCGCGCCCAGGCACAAGATCGTAAGCACGGCCGCGAGTACAAACGGCATGTGCATCATTATGTAGAAGAAATACAGGAAGTAGCTGGTAAGGGCTACGAAGTCGCCTTGGGCCAGGTTGAAAAAGCCTGCCGTGTTCCACAGCAAAACGATCGCTAAGGCAGGAAGCGCATAAAGCAGCCCGATGGCGGTCCCTCCGGCCACGACCTGCAGGAATAATTCCATTACAGAACCCTCTTCGATCTCGTCGCAGGCAAAGGAGGTCCTGTCCGGGACCTCCTTTCGTGTTGCCGACGGCCAAAGCATTTCCAGAGTTGGTGTAGCCGGCTCGTGACCGAGACGTCATCCCGACCGAAGCGAAGCGGAGCGGAGGGATCTTGTGTTTTCCGCGGCAAAACAAACAAAAGATTCCTCGACTCGCGCCGTAAGGCGTCGCTCCCTCGGAATGACGTTGGTCCTTCGGGATACAGCATCTCTGAAGCGGCCCTAATCGCTATCGGCCAGGTTGTCGGCGTCGGCAATCCACACCCACTTGCCGCCGGTGTACTTGGCCAACGAGGCGCGGTGAATGAGATTGCCCCACTTGTCGGCGGTGTAATCGCCCTGCACGCCCTTGAAGCCCTTCAGAGTGCGAAGCTCGGCGGCAATCTTTTCGTTGTCCGGGCCGGTCTTGGCAATCACCTGTCCAAGGATCTTCACCGCATCGTAATACGGCGCCGCATGATCTTCGGGCTCGACCCCGAACTTCTGCTTGTACTTGGTCACGAATCCCTGAACCTCGGGGGCTGGGTTGGAGACGATGAAAGCAGAGGAGGCAATGACGCCTTCCATCTTTTCGGGGCCTACCAGCTTAGCGAAGTCAGGGGTAATGAACGCGTCGCCGCCGAAAACGGGAAGCTTGATGCCCATTTCACGCATTTGGCGGAGCGATTTCGCGCCTTCCACCTGGATCGAGTAGTCGATTACGACATCGGCGCCCGAATTCTTTATGCGCAGCAACTGCGCGGTATAGTCATTGTCGCCGACGTTATAGGTTTCATAGGCCGCGGGCTCGAGCTTATATTTCGCCAACGCTGCCTTGGCGCCCTGGCCGCCGCTCACACCGTAGTCGCTGTTGGTGTAGAGAATGGCCATCTTTCGATAGCCCTGTTTGTAGGCGTAATCGACCAGAGCCTGCCCGATGAACGGACCAGTGGCAACCACGCGGAAGATGAAGTCATTGCCATCGTGCGTGATTTTGCGGCTCTTGCTGCTGGTGATCTGCGGAATCTTATTCTGCTTGGCGAGCGGCGCGACCGCCAGCGTATTGCCCGACCAGTCGGGACCGAGCACGACGATCGGCTTGGTTTCATTCAGCAGCTTTTGCATCGCGTTGAGGGCGACGTTCGGCTTGCTGGCATCGTCGAGCGGGAATAGTTCGATCTTCTTGCCGTTGATTCCGCCAGCGGCATTGATTTCGTCGGCGGCGAGCTGAGCGCCGTCGCGCTGGAAATTGCCGTACATCGCGGCATCGCCTGTAAACGAGGTCACGATCTGGCCGATCTTAATGGTCTTGTCCTCTTGCTTGGACTGACAGGCGACCCCAATTAACGCCAGGATGACTACGAAAACCAGTACATACTTCAGGTTCTTCATGTAAGTCGTCTCCTTCTTAATTGCTTGCCGGCCGGTGATGGGGCCCCCGGCAAGCCCGCATTTGGCTTGCTGGGGTGTCGAGCACCGCGGCCGTTGAGTTTCATCCAGAGGTTACTTGCCGACGGTAATGAAGCCGGCGGTTGCGTCCACTTCCACCCAGTCTCCGGTCTTGATCTCGGTGATCGGATCGATCTCAAGGCCATCGATGATGGGTAATTTTGTGTTGTAAAACTTGTCGGCGAGGATTCCGCCCGCGGCGAGAATGCCTTCCGTGTGATGGTTGATAATCGCCGCCGGAGCATTGCCGCAGCGCGCCAACTCCAGGATAATCGCCGCCCCTACGGTCGACCCTCGCCCTTCGGGAAAGACGAAGACCTTGCCCTTGATGCTCTGGCCGTAGAGTTCGTGCCGCTGATCGATAATGATGCCGGTGGCTGGATCGACTCCGCCCCAGAAGCCAAACATCTGCCCGGTCACCAGCGCCGGCCCGGCATTCTTGCCATCGGTTACGCCCTTACCTTTGAATGTCTTCATGCTTCGCCTCCCTCGGGGTCCCCGGGAAGCCCGCTTTTGGCTTGCTGGGGTGCAACCACCCGGCCATTCACGGCGGCTTCCACGCACTCGGCGGCACTGCCGAAGATAACGTCGGTTTTGCATTGCACGGGGGCGTAGTAGGAGCACTTCCCTGAATCGGTCATCAGTGTCTTGAAACCCCAGGTTTCCACTGGAGAAATCAGCATGCAGGTTTCGGTCGCGATCTTGCCGCCGAGTCCCAACAGCTCCGCCATGATTCCCATGCGATCGGCCAGATCCCTGACCTGCTTGGTGGTGTAGATCCAGAGCTCGGTGTTGGCGGCGACCTTGCGGCCGGCCAGCAACTTCATAACGTTCTGGATTTCGGCAATGCTGTAGTGCGGACAGCCCAGCGCCACCAGGTCGATCTTGGCGCTTTTCACCGTGCACATCTCGGCGCGGGTCGTCTTGAGAGTCTCCTCGGTTACGGTTACCGTGCGTTCGAGATGGTTCGGACCAAATGCCTCCGCCCTGGTCCTTGCCTCGGGCGTGATCCCCACCAGATGAACCATCGCCAGCGGGCCGGTAGCCGCGGCGGCTGCCAGCATCGATTTCAGTTCGTCCATCTTGGGACTGCCCACGAGACCCTCAACCACGCCAATCTCGCTGCCCAGCGTCTTGCCCAGGAAATAGCCGAGGACCGGATATTCCCAGGTTTGGAGCATCCGGCCGCCGATCTCCATCTTGACCAGCGCTTTGCCGTAGCGATTTTCCTGGAGGTGCAAGCCGTACTCCGGGGTGCGACCGGTGATGCCGATGCAGACGTCCAGCACGGCGGTCTCGCGGTTGGAGCGCGCACCCAGAACCGAGTTGATGAAGGCGACCGCCGAGGACTCGGTCCAGCCGACATGCTCGCCGAAGCGCGGCGCCGACCCGGTAAAGTGCGGCAGGCAGGTCCAGCTCATGATGGCGCCCATCTGCTCGTAGGCCTTGGCGACCCGCAACTGCTTTTCCGCATAGGCATCGGGTGTTTTGAATTCGCGCCACTTCTGCGTATCCATGCCGCTCGGATCGAGCGTAGTCGGCACCCTGAACCTGGCGCCCATGGCGGCGAACTTCTCGCAGACTTCGACGCCGGCGTCAAAAATGCTCTTGTACATCGCCAGCACGATATGGGCGCTGGCCACGGGGACAAGCCTTTTGGCGCCGAACTTCTCGCCTACCTTAACCAGAATCTCCATCGCGAGCTTGGCGGCTTCACCTTCGTCGCCTCTCAGCATCGCCTCTTCTTCTTGGGTCAAAATCATCAGCATCTCCTTGTTGCTTGCCGCCCGAGCACCGGCTCCCCGGCCAAAGGCGGCGATTGCCGTGGCATAAGTCCCTGAAAGGCTAGAGCAGTTCCTCAGTCGGTGTATCCCGATGTTCCAAGGAGGCGTCATCCCGACCGAAGCGAAGCGGAGTGGAAGGATTTTGTGTTTTTATAGCAAAAGCAACACACAAGGTTCCTCGACTCGCGACACAAGGCGTCGCTCGCTCGGAACGACGTTCATCTCTTGGGATACAGCATCTCTCCAACTGCACTAAGGGATCACCTTCGCCCCGCTCGTAGTCTTCCGGCCTTCGCTGCGGAAGTGGAAATCTTCTGGCGCAAACGGAGGATTCTTATGGCGGCGGACTGCAAATACCTGTCAAGTTAATAGACCAAGAGGTCCGAGCAGCTTATTTCCCAAGGCGACGGTTAGTCCAGTTCACCGCTCACAACCTCTTGTGACGAGATTCATCTTTGCCGCCAAAAAGCCTCGGCTGGATCGTTTCGGTGAGCAGCCGGAGCCAAGGTTAGTCCTCGGTGGATTTCCGGACATTCAGACTGTCATGGCGAGCGAAGTCGGCCACCTTTTGTTCTGCTGCCGAAAACAAAGGGTGGCTCGACTGCGCTCGCCATGACACCCTGATAGTCGGGATATACCTACTCGCAAAACCGCCCTACAGCACCATGCCGCCGCTGACGTCGATCAGTTGCCCGGTTACATAGGCGGCCTCGTCGGAAGCCAGGAAAGCCACCACTTTGCCCACGTCCGCCGGGTCGCCGACCCTGCCCATCCAGATCTTGTCGATCATGGCGTTCCAGGTCTTCTCTGGAACCCCGCGCGTCATCTCGGTATCCACGAAGCCGGGATTGATGGCGTTCACGGTTACGCCCTTTTTCGCCAGCTCGCGTGCGGCCGTCCCCGTCAAGCCAACGATGCCAGCCTTGGCGGCGGCATAGTTGGCCTGTCCGAAGTTGCCCCGCCAGCTCATGGAAGCCACGTTGATGATGCGTCCGTAGCCGCGCTCGCGCATCTGCTGCGCCGCCAGGCGCAGACAGTAGAAGGTGCCCGTCAGGTTCACGGCAATCACCTTCGCCCAGTCCTCGTCGCTCATCTTGTGGAGCATGCCATCGCGATTGATGCCGGCGTTGTTCACCAGAATGTCGACCGGTCCAAACTCGCTCACCGCCCTGGCGAACAGGGCCTCGACCTCGGGCTTCTGCGAAATGTCGGTCTTAGAGGCAATCGCCTTTCCCCCGGCCTGCTTGATCTGCTCAACCACTTTTTGCGCATTCTCTTCGACGACGTCGGCCACCACGACCTTCGCGCCTTCCTCGGCAAGCTTCAGCGCAATGCCGCGGCCGATTCCCCGGCCCGCTCCGGTCACAATGGCTACCTTATCCTTGAGTCGCATAGCTTCCTTTCTCTTCTCTTTTCTCTTTATGCTTTTGCGTGCAGCTTTGCTTTCAAATCAAACCGTCCCTTGTTGTAAAGGCTCGCGTCCGTGGTCTTCAGGTCCCCGGCAATGATGGGCGTGAACTCCATCTGCCCCAGGATGTCTCTCTTCAGGTCGACACCGGGAGCGATCTCGATCAGCACAGGGCCTTCGGGCCGCAGTTCGAAGACCGCCCGTTCGGTCACGAAGTGCACCTTCTGACCTTTTCGCCGGGCGATCTCGCCGTTGAACGAAATCTGCGTGACCTTCTTCACGAGCTTCTTCTGCGTTCCTTCCTTGACGATCCGCAGCTTGCCTCCGGCGAACTCGACCTCCAGCCCCCGGGCCGTGAACGTCGAGCAGAACACCACATGCCCGGCGTTCTGGGTGATGTCGATAAAGCCGCCGCAGCCCGGCGAGCGATCGCCGAACTTGGTTGCGTTCACGTGTCCCACTTCGTCCATCTCGCCGGCGCCCATGAAGGTGAAGGGAATTCCCATGCCGTTGTAGAAGTCCATCTGCACTTCATGCGGGATGAGCGCATAGGTGTTGTGGGCCACGCCGAAGTCGATGCCGCCCTCCGGAATTCCACCATAGACACCCGACTCGACCGTCACCAGAACGTCTTCGCTCAGGCCTTCCTCGGCCAACACGCCGCCAATTATGTCGTTGGGGATACCGGTTCCCATGTTGATCGCAGTGCCCAGGGTCAATTCCATGGCGGCCCGCCGTCCAATCACCTTGCGCACGGAGAGCGGCAGGGGTTCGACCGCCGCCACCGGCATCACGAGGTCGCCGGAGAGCGACGGATCATAGGCAAACGAGTGGGTTTGGCGGTGATCCAGTTCCGGGTTGTCGCAAACCACAATCGCATCCACGAAAAAGCCCGGCGCCACCACTTGCTTGGGGTGCAGCGTACCGGTCCTGGCGACGCGTTTGACTTGCGCCAGCACCTTGCCGCCATAACGCTTGGCGGCCAGCACCGCCGGCATCACCTCCAGCTTCATGGCTTCTTCTTCGAAGCTGATGTTGCCCATTTCGTCGGCAGTGGTGCCGCGAATGATGACGATGTCCAGTGGAATCGCCTTGTAGAAAAGATATTCTTCCCCGCCGTACTCCATCACCTCGATGATGTCGGGCAAAGGGCGCGTCCGGGCGTTCATTTTGCCGCCCTCGACCCGGGGGTCTATGTAGGTTCCCAGCCCCACCTTGCTCATTTTGCCCGGCAGTCCGCAGGCCATCGAACGATAAAGCTGCGCGATCTGCCCCTGCGGCAGGTTGTAGGCCTCAACCTGGTTGGAGCCAATCATCTCCATCCAGCGCGGAGCCAACCCCCAATGCCCGCCGATCACCCGTTTTACCATTCCCTGGTGGCACAGGTGCTGATTGCCGCGGTCGCGATTGCACTGCCCGGCCGCGTGCACAAAGGTGAGATCGCGAGGCGTTCCCGAGGCGAGGAAACTCGCCTCCAAAGCCTTCCAAATGCTTTCCGCCGAGCCGACCAGCGTCATCCCGACGGTCGCCATCGTGGCGCCGTCCTTGACCATCGCCGCCGCTTCCGCCGCTTTGACAAATCTAGCTGTCATCAAGCCCACCTTAGGACTGAAGATTCTCGAATACCGTTGCAATACCCGCTCTAGCTCTCAAACACCACGATATTGTTCCGCGTTACCAGGACCGCTGATTTCGGAGAGGGCTGGTCGCCGTGTCGCGTCTTGCCGCCGCCGGTTGCCAGCAGTTCCGCTTCTTCACTGCCTTGATTGGCGATGCCGCGGGCAATTTCGCGTCCTTCCGGGTCGGCGATGCTGATTACGTCCATAGGCTTGAAGCGGCGCTCCACTTTCACAACGCCAGACCACAACAGGCTGGCCTTGCCGCGCAGAATAGCGTCGCGAGCTCCGGCGTTGACCACGATCCGTCCGCTGACGTCGGCCGCGTAGGCGATCCAGCGCCGTTTGGCCGGCATGCGTGTCGCCGGGATGAACGCCGTCCCGACGTTCTCGCCGCGGAAAATGCGCTCCACGATGTCGGGCTTGCCCCCGTTGGCGATGATGGTAATGCCGCCGGCGCGGGTGGCAATTTCGGCAGCCTCAAGCTTGGTCAGCATTCCTCCGCGTCCGCCCCGTGAAGGTCCCGATGCCAAGGCCTTGATCTCGGGCGTAATCTCCTTCACCAGCGGAATAGCCAGTCCAGGCGGCTCGGCGGAATCTTCCGCGTTCTTCTTGGGGAGCTGCAGCAATCCTTCCACGTTACTGAGCAGGATGAGTGCCTGGGCGTCGACCCGGCTTGCCACCAGCGCCGCCAAGCGGTCGTTGTCGCTGAAGATCCGAGTCCGGCTCCCCTTAACCGTGTATTCCAACTCGGCCGTCGAAACCGTGTCGTTTTCATTGACGATCGGCACCACGCCGAGTTTCAGCAGCTTCTCCATCGTGTGGCGAAGGTTCGACGACCGGCGCCGGTCCATGAAATCGTCTTCGGTCAACAATACCTGCGCGATATTGATGCCGTGCGGATGAAAAAGCTGCTCGTAGGCATGCATGAGCTGCGCCTGTCCGACGGCGGCGCAGGCCTGCTTGGTCACGACATCCTGCGTGCGCGTGCTGTGCAGCGCCAAAACACCGCGGCCGAGACCGACCGCTCCGGAGGAGACGAGGATGATCTGGATGCCGGCCTGTTTCAATTTTGCGAACGAAGCTACCAGCGGCTCCAGCCGCGAGACACAAAGACTTCCCTCGGATTCGGCGACGACATTGGTTCCGAGCTTGAAGACGATGCGTCGGGCACTGCGCAACAGCGTGGCGCGCTCGTCTCGCGTGGAATCGCCTGCGGCCGGTGTTGCAAGGTTCGCTGCCGCAGCCTTGGCGCTTGCCGAGGTGGGTTTCTGCCCGCCGAATCTGCCTGAATTCATGGAGTTACCGATCCTTGAAAGGTCGCGTGAAGGCTCCAGTGTACAACACGCGATTGCACCCCGGTCTGCATCTGAACCCAGGCCATTGTCGCCTGCCGTTACAGTTGATAGTGTATGGGGCGGCACCATTCTGAATCTGCTCTATACCAGGGCGACAGTCGCAGATCAGGTCGCGGCTATCGTGCCGGGCCTGCCGGGAGGGGAACCATGTCCAACGAAGTAGCAATCACGCCGGAGATGATCGGCCGAGCGGGCCAGCCTCCTCTTGTGCTGTGCCTCAATCCTAAGGATGACGTGCTCATCGCGCTAAGGGATATCGCTCCCGGAACTCCGCTGTCTACGCCTGGCTCCGGCGAAATCGTCACTGCGGTTCAGATTCCGGCGGGTCACAAGGTGGCCGTGCGGCAGATTGCGGCCGGCAGCCCGGTGCGACGCTACAACCAGATTATCGGTTTTGCCTCGCGCCAGATCTCTCCCGGCGACCACGTTCACGTGCACAACCTGGCGATGCGCAGCTTCGAACGCGATTACGCTTTCTGTGCCGACATCCGTCCGCAACACCAACCGTCAGCCCGGCTGACGTTCGATGGCATCGTCCGGCCGGATGGCCGCGTGGCGACGCGTAACTACCTGGGCGTGATCAGCAGCGTGAACTGTTCGGCTAACGTCTGCCGCGGCATCGCCAACGCATTTCAGGGCGCGGCCCTGGAGGCATATCCCAACGTGGACGGCGTGGTGTCGATCACGCACAAGACCGGCTGCGCCATGCCCCAGGGCATCGAGCTGCTCCAGCGCGTGATGGCCGGCTACATTCGCCATGTCAACTTTGCGGCAGTGCTGTTCATCGGCCTGGGCTGCGAGACCCTCCAGATTGCACCGCTGATGGAAGCCGAAAAACTGAAGGATTCAGCCCGGCTGCGCGCCTTCAACATTCAGGACACCGGCGGCACGCGCGCCACCATCGAGCGGGGCGTTGCGCTGCTGCGCGAAATGCTTCCCGAGGCGAACCGCGTAACGCGACAGGCGGTGCCACTCAGCCATTTGACGCTCGGCCTGCAATGCGGCGGCTCCGACGGCTATTCCGGAATCTCCGCCAACCCGGCGCTCGGCGTCGCCTCAGACCTGCTGGTGGAGCAAGGCGGCGCGGCCATCCTGAGCGAGACCCCTGAAATATTCGGCGCCGAGCACCTGCTCACCCGTCGTGCCGTTTCCCGCGAAGTCGGGGAGAAACTGATCGAGCGCATCCACTGGTGGGAACAGTACACCACTCAGCTTGGCGGCAAGATCGACAACAATCCCTCGCCCGGCAACAAGGCCGGAGGCTTGACTACGATTCTGGAAAAATCTCTCGGGGCGGTGGCCAAGGGCGGCAGCAGCAACCTGACCGACGTTGTCGAGTACGCTCAGCCCGTCGTCACGCGCGGCTTGGTGTTTATGGATACGCCGGGTTATGACCCGGTCTCCGCCACCGGACAGGTTGCGGGCGGGGCGAACCTCATCTGCTTTACCACCGGGCGCGGTTCCGTCTACGGATGCAAACCCACGCCATCGGTCAAGCTGGCCACCAACTCCGCCATGTACCGCCGCATGGCCGACGACATGGACTTCAATTGCGGCGAGATTCTCGACGGCGGCATGTCGGTGCAGGAAGCGGGCGAGCAGGTTTTCCGAATGCTCGTCGAGACCGCCTCGGGAAAACGCAGCAAGAGCGAGCTGAATGGCGCGGGCGAAGACGAGTTTGCCCCCTGGGTGCTCGGACCGACCATGTGACCCAATTTCGTTTTGTCAACCGACGAGTTTTGTCCGGAGGTCCTAGACGCAATGGCAACTATTACTGACTTTTGCTGCGAAGACAAAAATGGACAAGAGATTGTCTATGATGCATTTGGAAACAATGTTGCTTTCAGGTGTCCAAGGTGTGGGTATCCGATCCTCGCGATCATGCGGAAGAACCAGCGGGGTTCGGATGCGAACCATCCAGCCATCTGTCGCGGGTGTAATTTTCAAACTTGGTTGATCGTGTATGCCGCGAAAAGGCGGTTACGGCTCCATGAAGTACCATTCACGGCGCCAGCCCGCGTAGCGGGCGTGAGACGGTAGCCCCATGGCGCAAGCCTGGGGTGGGCGTGGAATTTGGGCAGTCCCAGCCCGCGTAGCGGGCGTAAGAACCATTGCCAACTATCGCCAAAGGTATCGCTCGTCGAACGCCACGCCGTGTTTTCGCAGCAAGGCGAGGAATTCGTCTTGAAATGAAATCTTAAGATGATGCCGCGCCTGCCCTTGTATATAACGAATCACGTTTGCCCGGCTGGATTCGCTGACGCTGAACGCACCATAGCCACCTTGCCAGCCGAAGGACCGACGCTCCGGCCATCTTTCTTTCACCCAACGGGACGAATTTGTCTTTAATACCCGGAGGCAATCTGCGATGGCGAGGTCGGCTGGCAGCCGCGTCAGCAGGTGGACGTGATCCGTCGTGCCACCAATGACGATGGGCGTCCCGTGGAGTTCACGCAGAATTCCGCCGAGATAGGCGTGTAGATCATCCCGAATGGCGTCGGCAATCAGCGGGGCGCGTCCGTGGGTCGAGAAGATCACGTGCATAAGCAGGTTGGTAAAGGTATGTGCCATTCTTACGCCCCTTCGGGGCTACTCCCTGGAACCCCAACCTTACCCCAGGCTCGCGCCGTGGGGCTACCATCTTTCGCCCGCTACGCGGGCTCGGGTCATGCCCAAGCCTCTATCGGTACGTGATGATGAATGAACCGGATTAACCTCCGGGGCAAGGGAGCGGAACCCCCTGGGGACCGGGCAAGAACATCCCCAGGTTAGCCAAAGAAGGGCGGAACCTGGGGCACCCAAAATCTTTTTGGAACCTTGAAACTCTGAGACCCTCGCAATCTTCTTTTCAAAACTAGACGTTCACGACTAACCCTTCTGGCGCGTGGCCACCTTGGCCATCAATGCGCGCAGGCCGAACGTCCAGGGCGTGATGCGGTCGCTATGGTCGACGCGGTTGACCAGCGTTCCCAGCTTTGCGCTGGAGATGCGGACGATGTCTCCCACCTTGTGCGTGAAACCGCTGCCCGGTTGCTCGCGGTCCTCCGTGGGCGCGAACATGGTTCCCAGGAACAGCACCATGCCGTCGGGATACTGATGATAGCGGCCCATGGCCGCCGTCACCAGGTCGAGCGGATCGCGGCTGATCTGGCTCATCGAACTGGCGCCGCGCAGCGTGAAGCCGTCTTCGCCTTCCACCAGCAGGTTCACCGTCGACTGGCGCACGTCGTCGATGGAAAACGTGGCGTCGAACAGGCGAATGTAGGGGCCGATGGCGCAGGATGCATTGTTGTCCTTGGCCTTGGGCAGCAGCAGCGCGCTGCGGCCTTCAAAGTCGCGCAGGTTGACATCGTTTCCCAGGGTGGCGCCCACGATTTCGGCACGGCTGTTCACGGCCAGCACGATCTCGGGCTCGGGATTGTTCCAGGCCGAGGCCGGATGGATGCCGATATCCGTGCCGGTTCCGACCGACGACAACACCGGCGCCTTGGTAAAGACCTCGGCATCGGGGCCGATGCCAACCTCAAGATACTGCGACCACAGGCCCTGCTCGATCAGCACTTGCTTGATCTGCAT
The DNA here is from genome assembly GCA_050015355.1 of Candidatus Korobacteraceae bacterium. GTDB lineage: Bacteria > Acidobacteriota > Terriglobia > Terriglobales > Acidobacteriaceae > CAWBRT01. The sequence goes on from JBEKBO010000025.1 coordinate 19,785, forward strand.
CGCCTGCGGCGAACCCGGTTTCACGGTTCGCAGATTCTCGCCAATCAAGCCCACGACCTGTTTGCGCACGGCTTCGGCCCGCGCCGGATTTCCCCTCGCCTGCTCTTCGATGACGCGCTCGATCAGGCTCGAGGCAAACGTTACGCCCGCAGCCTTGATGACCTGTAGATCGCAGGGCGCAAGCAGAAACGGCTTTTGCGGATTGAACCGTTCACGCCCGCTGTTGCCGACCAGTTCCGCGACGCCGGCAATCTTTTTTCCCCGCGCCGCTTTAACGCTGGCAGCCGGATTCGGCGCCTCGAGCAGATCGCACATGGTGGGCGCGGCCTCGGAGATGTCGTAAACGCCGTCTTCCCTGATGGCGATGACTGCCGGTCCGGCGACCTGGCCGGGTGTCGATGCCGATATCCAGGCGCGGCCAACTAAAGTTCCGGAAAAACCGTCCTCGGGAAGAAACTGTTCGAGGCTGAGCGGAACGCTTCCCATCGAGCTCCTCCTGCGATTGGTATGGCCACCAAGTATCTCATTAGCAGTTTACGATCTCGCTAGAAGTTTTTGCTTTGGGCAAAGGGGCTGCCGACAAAAACCTTGACAGTGCAGCGCCGCACCGAGGATAGTCCTGAACTATACGACCTGAAGCGGTTGCGGATGCGGCGTATCCCGGAGCGATCACCTGCGCTTCGCGAGTTTTCCGATTGGGGAGTCGTGCGTTCTTGCCACTTCAACCGCAGCGGCCGCAATCAGTTACAACCTCGATTGCTCGAAGGGAGTTCGAATGATACGGCGTGATTTCTGCAAAGCCTCACTGGCAATAGCTGGTCTGTCGCTTTCCAATGGTGGCGCAATGGGCGAAGCGCAAGCTCAGGAAGCGGCGAAGCCGGCGGCATCGGTTCCGAAAGCCGGCGCACCCGGCCTCACCAAGTATGTCTGCGAGTTCATCGTGAACACCAAGTACGAGGACATTCCGCCCGAGGTCCTCGAACTCGGCAAGAAGTCCATTCTCGATGGCTTCGGCCTGGCGTTGGCCGGATCGGTTTCCGAGCATCGGCACGCGGTGCTGGAGTACGTAAAATCACTCGGCTCAAACGGCAAGGCCAGCGTCATTGGAACCAGCCTGAAGTCCGCGCCACGCTTCACCTCGTTTGCCAACGGCGTCTGGATTCATGCCGATGATTTCGATGACACGCAACTTGCCGTGGCCAAAGACAGGGTTTACGGGTTGCTTACCCATCCGACGGTTCCGGTGCTGCCGCCGGTCTTTGCGCTCAGTGAACTCGGGCGCCGCTCGGGAAAAGATCTCCTGCTCGCCTATAACGTCGCGGTCGAGGTGGAATGCAAAATCGGCGAGGCGATCAATCCGCGCCATTACGGAGACGGCTTCCACTCCACCGGCACCTCCGGATCGTTTGGCAGCGCCGTCGGCTGCGCCAAGATGCGCGGCCTCAATGCCCAGCAGACGGCGTACGCGCTTGGCGTGGTCGGCGCCGAGGCCGGAGGATTGCGCGAAAACTTCGGCTCCATGACCAAGCCTTTCCAGGCAGGGCACGCGGCTGAAAACGGAACCGTCGCCGCCGATCTGGCGGCCCTCGGCTGGACGGCCGCGCCCAATATTCTCGAGGCGCAATTCGGATGGTTCAACGCCGCCGGCGGCGGATACGACAACAACTCCATCATGAACAAACTGGGGAAGCCCTGGACATTTATCTCACCGGGAATTTCCATCAAGCCGTTCCCCTGCGGATCGTTGAATCACCCCGCCATGTGGGAATTCTTGACCATGGTCAAGCAGAACGACGTGAAGCCCGCCGACGTTGCAACGATCGATTGCGGCGCCAATTCGAAAATGACCACGACGCTGCTGCATCATCATCCGACCAACGCCTTGCAGGCCAAGTTCAGCATGGAATTCGCGCTCGCCATTTTGCTGCTGGAGCGTAAAGCCGGGCTGGCACAGTTCACCGAGGAAACGGTGAATCGCGCCGACGTGCAAGAGTGGATCAAGCGAGTGAATTTCTACGTGGACCCGGAGGCCGAAGCCGCCGGCTTCGACAAGATGACCAGCATTCTCCGTATTCGTCTGAAGAACGGCAAGGTCATCTCGGGACGAGCGACGATGGCCAAGGGCAGTCCGTCCAACCCAATGTCCTACGACGAGGTGGCCGACAAGTTCCGCGGCTGCGCTGAATTTGCCAGGTGGCCCAAGCAGAAGACCGCGGCCATTATCGAAGCGGTGAAATCGCTGGAGGAAGCGCCGGACATGAGCAAGCTGACGGCAGCGCTGACCGTGTAATGGCAATCCCCCTCCCAGGGCATGTCATGGCGACCGGAGCGAAGCGGAGTGGAGCCACCCTTTGTTTTAGGCAGCAGGAACAAAAGGTGGCTCGACTTCGCTCGCCATGACAGTCTGATAAGTCGGGATACATACTACTGGGGACTCGGCCTGAAAGGGAGGATAACGCTATGGACAGTGAATGGCAAGAAACCTTCCGTAATCGCATGCGCCACTTTGAGGCCCGGCGTGCGCCAATGCCTGGCGAGGTAGCAGTCTCTATTAAAGTTCGAATTCGTTCGGGATGCTTTCATCGAGACTGCTCCCCGCGCGCTTATGAACTCATTGACCGCCGCCTAAGCAAGTTGGGTCTTGACGCTCAGTTCGGATTCGAAGAGCACGAAAGCGGCCCTGAGATTCTGGTGTACTTGGCGATAACGACCGCTGGTCTAAGCTTGGCCAAGAGCGTCATTGATCTGATCACAACAATCATCAAAGCTAGGTCCGAAGGAATAAAGAAAGGTGACAGACCATCGGACCCAGTGGAACTGATCGTTCGTCGTGTTCACAACCGGCAGGAGTTCCGTGAAGAAACGGTCCTCCGTGTTGGACCCAAAGAGGCGCTTGACGAAACCAAGATTGAGCAGCAACTTAAAGATGCGCTACGTAAACTCCTAAAAGATGAGCCACCGTCAGATGCGGGTCTCAGTTAGTAGCCGTCATCGCTGTGAGGCACGAAAAGACTCTTGAAATCGCTTTACTGCTGCGGCATGCGGAACAGAACTTTATAGCCACGCTGGAAAGCCCGCAAATGACTGCGCATCGCCTTGCGCGCTCGGGCCGGACTGTGCTGCTTCAGCGCCTCGAAAATCTCGCGGTGCTGCTTGTATGCCATTTCCGTGCCGGCGGGCAACAGCAGGCTTTTGGTAATCAACTCCTGCAGCGCCTCGCGAATGTGCTTGAGCAGCTCGGACAAGACCTGGTTCTTGCTGCCTACTGCAATCGCCAGATGGAAGCCGAGATCCAATTGGCGGAACGCGTCCCCGCCCTGCTCGATTGCGGTCTTCATCTGTTTCAGGATCTCGTTCAGAGCTTCTAAATCCTGGTTGGTAGCGCGTTGCGCACACAGTCCGGCCACCTCTGTCTCCAGCAGGATGCGCGCTTCGCTGAGATCGATGATGTCCTTTTCGGTGTTCAACACACCTTTGGCGAACAGCGGCCCCTCGAGATACTTCGAGGGTTGCTCGGAGACGTAGCTGCCGCCACCGGCGCGCATGCGAATCAGACCGATGAATGCCAGCGATTTCAGCGCTTCGCGCAGGGTGGATCTGCCAACTTTGAACGCCAGGCAGAGTTGTGCTTCGGAAGGAAGCTTCTCTCCGGGTTTCCAACGTCCCCGCGTCAGTTCAGACGCGAGTTGCACCGTCACTTGCTCGCTCAACGTGACGCGTGACGGAGGGGTTAATCCGGCCGTACTTGCACTTTTCACCAACCGTACCCCCTGCAAAGTTGCTGCCACCTGCGACGGATCGCGCTGGATCGCGCTCTGACTCGGCCTTCGTGCTGCACTGCCGAGGCCTGGCGCTCGCCTTGTCCAACCTATCAGACAAGATGCTAATCTGCTTGACGTAAGTAGTCAATCCGGTGTACAAGGTTCGCTATTCGATTTTCAGGACAGACGGGGAGATTAGGAGGAGTGAAATGAGAAGGTTCTTGACCTCGCTGGGTCTTGTTCTTGTTGCATGCCCGCTTTTCGCCGCCGATGGTGCTGCAGCACAGATATACCATCAGAATTACAATCCTCTGGGCAATGTCGCTCTTTCGACGATTGTGGCGGCAATCCCGATTCTGGCACTTCTGTATTTCATCGCCCTCCATCCGCACCGGGAACGGGGCGTGCGCCATCTCGGCATCAGCGCGCCCTATGCCGCCTTCTACGGCGTTGTGGCCGCTTTTCTCGTCTCCTGCATTGCCTTCCGCATGCCCTTCGCGGCTGCCTTGTCCGCCTTTGCCTTTGGGTCGCTCTCAGGCTTTCTAGGCATCATCTGGATTGTCCTCGGAGCGATGTTCCTCTACACCATGACGGTCATCACGGGCAAGTTCGAGATTGTCAAGGAATCGATCATCCACATCTCTTTCGACCGGCGCTTGCAGGTACTGTTGATTGCCTTCTCATTCGGAGCAATCATCGAGGGAACCTCCGGCTTCGGGACCCCGGTGGCCATCGCCGGTGCGGTGATGGTGGGCCTCGGCTTCTCGCCCTTCGACGCTGCCGTGCTCAATCTGATCGCCAACACGGCCCCGGTGGCGTACGGAGCGATCGGCACCCCTATCGTGACGCTGGCCGCCGTCAGTGGCCTTGATCAGCTCACCCTCTCCTCAATGGCCGGCCGGCAGCTTCCCTTCGTCTCCGTGCTCATTCCGTTCTGGCTGGTGACCACCTTTGTACTCATGCAGGGAGGCAAGTTTAAGGAAGCCTGGGAAGTGTGGCCGGCGACGCTCTGCTCCGGACTATCATTCGCCATCATGCAGTTTGTGGCATCGCAGACTGCCGCCTTCCACCTGATGACCGACGTAGTGGCAGGCGTCTTTTCCGTGGTCTGCACCGCCCTGTTCCTGCGCTTTGTCTGGCATCCGAAGACCCGTTTCCTGCTCCGGTCCGAGCGTAAGGCGCTGGCCGCGACCGAGGGCGCGGAGGCAGGTGCGGTCGTACAGCAACAGCCCGCGGAGTGGAAGTATAAATACACCTTCGCCGAGACCGCATACGCCTGGATTCCGTGGGCGATTCTGATCCTTTGCTGTGCACTCTGGGGTATGCCGAGTTGGAGGACCCAGCTCAATGGCGTCTTTGCATCGATCAAGATCGGCGGAAGTTTCCTCGGCTCAGCGTTCGGCGGCACACTCTCATTGCCCTACTGGGACATGCCCGCCCTGCATAACCTGGTGATGCGCGTGCCTCCCGTGGCGCCGTTGAATGCAAAGCCGGAGGCTGCCAGATTTGTCATCAACTGGCTCTCCGCCGCCGGCACCGGAGTGGTTTTTGCAGCCATCCTCACCGGGTTCGTTTTGAAGTTGAGCCCCGCCCAATGGAAGGAAGCGGCGGGATACACGCTTCGCCGCATGAAGATCCCAGTCCTGGTCATCGGTCAAGTGCTGGGCCTCGGCTTTTTGACACGCTACTGCGGCACCGATGCGGTCCTCGGATTGGCCTTCACCAGCGCGGGCGTCTTGTATCCTTTCTTCGCCGCCTACCTTGGCTGGCTGGGCGTCTTCCTTACCGGCTCCGACACCGCTTCCAATGCACTTTTCGGAAGCCTGCAGCGGATCACCGCCCAGCAACTTCATTTGAATGAAATCCTCATCGTGGCGACGAACTCGACCGGCGGTGTTATGGGCAAGATGATCGATGCCCAGTCCATCATGGTCGCCTGCGCCGCCTGCTACGATGATCCTTACGAACGCTCGCACGCCATGGGGCCGATCTTCCGCAAGGTCTTCTGGCACTCCATAGTGCTGGCAGCCATAGTTGGCGTGATCGTCATGCTCCAGGCATACGTCTTCCCGTGGATGATTCCGTCGCCTCCTGTCAAGTAAAGAAATGCGCCCGGGGAGGGCGTGACAGCACACTTCCCTCCCCGGGGTTTTTCTCCCGCTCCAGCCTCCAGCCCGAAAGTTGTGTTGCACTTTACCTTGCCGCTCCGGCGGGATCAGCATGAAATTTTCGCGCCCAAGTGTGACACTGGTCACAGATTCGCTGTGACAATGAGCGCATGTTTACTAAATGCGCAATAGGGTGGTTTCAGAATAAGGTTATCCCGGAGTCGAGCTTCATGGGAGGCACCTTTCGCGAAACTGGTCTGGAGAGAGCGGTGGAGCTCTGGAGCGCAAGCGCAACTGGCTGGCCCGAACAAGGAACGTATGGCAACCCGTATCTTATTCGTAGACGACGCACCCTCCATACAAGAGACTTTGCCGCGAATCCTTGCGATGCACGGCTACGAGGTGACTTCCGCGGGGACGGTAGCCGAGGCCCTGTCCAAGATCGCGTCCTGCCCTTTCGATGTTTTGATTTCCGATCTCAATATCGGCGAAGCGGGTGATGGCTTCACGGTGGTAAGCGCGATGCGGCGCACTCAACCTAAATGCCTCACGTTTATTTTGACCGGATACCCGGCCTTCGAAACCGCGCTAAAAGCCATCCGCAGTCAAGTGGACGATTACCTGCTCAAGCCGGCTCCCATCCCCGAACTGGTCGATGCCATTGAACGGAAATTGAAGTCCGCGGAGCGCAGGCCGCTTCGGCCAATTGCGTCGAAACGGATCGCCGAAGTCATCCGCGAGAACATCGCCAAGATTGGGCAGCGGACGCTTGCCGCGATGAAAACGGAGCCGGAATTGGCCGCTTTGCCGCTGACGGACGAGCAGCGTCTTTTTCCTTTTGCTTCTTTGCTGGAAGATGTGGCGGAGATGCTGGCGGCTTCCGACCCTGGCAGTACCTTTAAGAAGAGCATGCATTCGGCGGCCATGCGCGGACACCTCCGGCGTTTGCAAGGTTATTCAATTCCGCTGATCATCGCCAGCTTGCGGTTATTGGAGAATGCGGTCTACGAGGTTGTCGGCGAGAACCTGCCGGCACTGGATATCAGCTTCGTAATCTCCGACATTCGACAGCTCAACAACAGCCTTGCGCTGCAACTGCAAGAAACCGCCAAGGCTTACCTGGCAGCCGAAGAGCGCCGGTTGGTATTCGACAATTCCGAAAAATGGGCAGGATGGTACTGCGCCGGTTGCTGCTGGAATCGTCCCGAGCCCAAATCGGAAACGGAGCGCCGCGCTCTTGCCGCTCGGATTGATGCCGAGTTCGAGGCTCATCGCTGCGAGCCCTTCGCACGCGAACACTGGAAATAAAAGACTGGCTGATTCCGCTTGCGGCGCGGCGGCGGACCACATCGCTGCCGGGCACTGGCATTGCCATTTGGCGATTGCCGCTTAGCGATTGACAACCGTTCCCCATTCCGGCACAGTGGTTTTCTTCTACAAAGAACAGGTAGATACCACCTGCTGCGGGTGTGGTGCGTTCCGGCTAGAGCACCGTTAGCGCACTTGATTTAGAAGGATTCATGAACAAGGACTGGCACAAGCAGCACAGAATGCCTCGCGATGCATCGCCGAGAGAGCGGGTCCAGTGGCATCTTGAGCACGCGAAGAACTGTTCATGCAGGCCGTTCCCCAAGGGACTGCTGTCGAAACTGAGCGAACAGGAAAGGCGGCAGTTAGCGGGCAAGGTCGACCGATCTGTCCCCTCGACTTGATCGACCTCGTCACGCAGTTGAATGTGGGTACGAGCGATGGCGTTGTTTTCGTGGCGAATAAGTAGATCGTGGTTGATATCTAAATACATTTATCCGTTGGTATTACAGGAGCGTTCCTATGTCCAGACGTGATTTTCTAAAAGCTTCCGCACTTTTTGGAGCCGGCGCACTGGCCGGCGAAGTGATCCTCCCGGCGACTGCGTCGGCCCAAGCCACAAATGCCGCTCCGGCGACCAGTAAGGCGCCAGCCCCATTTGCTCCGGCTTACGGGCCGGGAAGCGCTAAAGGAAGCGTGGCAGACGTTTACCAGAAGGCCCGCCAAGTGATGTATCCCATCTGTCGCGTCTGTCCGGCATGCGACGGCGTGGCCTGCGTTGGAGAGTTTCCGGGAATCGGCGGCCTGGGTTCAGGCATGTCGTTCCAGAACAATTATCGCGGCCTGCAGCGGGTGCGCTTCAAGTTGCGGCCGCTGAACGGCGTATCCAATCAGGACAAGAAACCCGACACTTCCACGGTCATACTCGGACAGAAGCTTTCCCTGCCTGCGGTGGCGGCGCCCGTCGGGGGGCCGGCGGGCAACTTTCGTGGTTTGCTGCCTGACGCCGAATACTTCGACAGGATTATCGGCGGATGCGTCGATGCCGGGACCATGGGCGCCATTGGCGATGGTCAAACCGACAAGATCGAATTGATCAAGGGCAGGTACGATGTCATTGCAAGATACCAGGGCAAAGCCATTGCGGGCATTAAGCCGCGCCCACAGCAGAATCTGTTGAGCATCGTCAAATTGGCCGAAGCCGCAAATGCCTGGATGATTTCCATCGACATCGATTCCGCAGGCCGATACAAGGGGAATTCTCGTGACATCGCGGTTGAGCCGAAGACAGTTGCTCAACTGCGCGAAATCGTTCGCGCCACCAGGATTCCGGTCATCGTGAAGGGCATTACGACTCCCGAAGATGCACTGTTAGCCAGAGAGGCCGGAGCCGCTGGAATCTGCGTCTCCAATCATGGCGGCCGCGTTCTGGATCACACGCCCGGCACTGCCGCTGTGCTGCCTGCCATTGCCGACAAGGTGAAAGGCAAGATGGTTATTTTTGTCGACGGCTGCGTGCACTACGGCGACGACGTTCTGAAGTACGTTGCCTTGGGCGCGGATTGCGTGATGGTGGGCCGCCACATTATCCGCGCGGCATTCGGAGATGGCCGGCCGGGAGTCGGGCTGTTCATGAAGACGATGCGCGATGAACTGGAAGCCGCCATGGTAGTCACCGCCTGCCCGGATGTTCGCAGCATCGGCCGGCAGATCCTGGCGTAGGAGGCACTCTATGACTCGCTTTCAGATGGGCCTTCGGCTGGCGCTGGTCTGCCTGTTGCTGTGCCTCTTCTGCTCGAACGCGGTTGGCGGAGACGTGAGGGCATTCAGTTACCGGGGCGGCGGGCAAGGATCGGTCATCTTCGACCATCGCATGCACGTCTCCAAGGGCTACACGTGTCTGGATTGCCACACGCGCCTGCCGTCGACAGGCAAACAGCTATTTCAGACCCGGAAACAAGGGCTGATTTCCATTGCCGACCACGGCAGCGATAGAAAGTGTTTCGCCTGCCACAACGACAAAGCCGCATTCAGCAATTGCGGCCAATGCCATCGCAAGTAGACGGTTTGTGAGAAAAAGAAAAAATCCCGCCGGCCCTGGAATGCTCATTTCAGGACCGGCGAGATTGTCATGAGGGTGTAGCAACCGGGAAGGGAAGTCCGACTCGGCTGCCGCCGTGTGCAGCGGATTATTTCTTCTTCAACACGTCCGGGTTCACGCACGTCTCAGGCGGCTCGCCGTGCAGAACCTTGATAATGTTATTCACGGCGATCCTGCCCATGGCGAGCCGGGTTTCGGTCGTCGACGATGCGATGTGCGGCACGATGACGACATTATCGAGTTCCGCCAGCCCGGGTTCGATCTGAGGTTCCTTTTCGAAAACATCGAGACCGGCGCCCCAGATCTGTTTTTCCCGCAGCGCCTTGACCAACGCCTTTTCGTCGACCACCGGCCCACGGCAGGCATTGATCAGAACCGCGGTTTTCTTCATCAGCTTGAGTTCTTTCTCGCCAATGTAGTGGTGAGTTTCCGGCATCAGCGGCACGTGCAGAGTAAGGAAATCCGACTCTTTCAACAGAGTCTCCTTGTCGACGTACGTGGCGCCGAATTGCTTTTCGAAATCCATGTTGCGGCGGACGTCGGAGTAGATAATTTTCATATCGAACCCCTTCGCCTTGCGCGCAACATTCGATCCGATGCGGCCCAGGCCGGCGATCCCCAGCGTTTTTCGGTCCACATCGAGACCGATAAAATCCATCGCCGCCCAGCCCTTCCACTTGCCCTGGCGAAGGTATTTGTCTGATTCGACGACCCGCCGGGCAGTGGACAAAAGCAGGGCCCAGGTATGCGTTGCAGTGGCGTCGTCGAGCACGCCCGGCGTATTGGTCAGAATTACGCCACGCTTGGTCGCGGCAGCCAAGTCGAAGTTGTTGAAGCCGACCGCGTAGTTGGCGACAATCTTCAACTGCGGCCCCGCCGCGTCCAGCAGTTCGCCGTCGACCGCGTCGGTCACCAGCGTCAGCAGGGCATCGCGGCCTTTGGCCTTGGCTTGCAACTCCACCTTGGGCAGGGCATGATCCCCATAGTTAACCTCGACATCGAAATGCTTCTTCAACTCGTCGATGTTCGCCTGAGGAATCAGTCTGGTGACGAATACATTCGATTTTTTCATCTCACCGTTCTGCTGCCATGCCGTTGCCTGCGTTTACGATTTCCGTTTGACTTCGATCTGGGCAAGCTTCTCGTAGAAGCGCACGATGGCGCCGTGGTCGCTATCGCCCATGCCGTCCACTTTCAGCGCCTGCATGATCTCCATGACGGCGGCCGAGAGCGGCAGCGGGACGCCGACGCCGTGGCCGGTGTCGAGAACGTTGCCCATATCCTTGATGTGCAGGTTGATGCGGAACCCGGGATTGAACTTGCGATCCATCATCAGTGGCGCCTTCGCGTTCAGCACAGTGCTGCCCGCGAGCCCGCCCTTGATCGCCTCGTACACCAGGTTCGGGTCCACGCCGGCCTTGGTGGCCAGTACCAGTGCTTCCGAGACCGCCGCAATGTTGATGGCGACGATGATCTGGTTTGCCAGCTTGGTAACGTTGCCGGCTCCGAGCGCACCCGTCAGGACCGCGGACGCCCCCATGCACTTGAACACGGGAAGCATGGTGTCGAAATCCGCCTTTTCGCCGCCGACCATGATCGACAGCGTTCCGTCGATTGCCTTCGGTTCGCCACCGCTGACCGGGGCGTCGAGCATGCGGATGCCTTTCTTCTTCAGTTCCGCACCGACTTCGCGCGCCACCAGCGGAGCGATCGAGCTCATATCGACCACCAGCGAGCCGGATTTTGCGCCTTCGATGAGGCCGTTCTTGCCCAGCACCACTTCCTTCACCTGGGGCGAATTCGGCAGCATGGTGATGATGACATCGCTCTTGGAGGCAACATCGCTGGGCGAGGCGCCAACTTCCGCGCCAGCCTTCTTGACCTCTTCCACGGCGGCCGGAACGATATCGTAAACGACCAGTTTGTAACCGGCCTTAAGCAGATTCTTGCTCATGGGTTTCCCCATGATTCCCAAACCAACAAATCCAATTTTGTTCATTTTTATTCCCTGCGAAAATTAAGATTAGGAAAAGCCAAATCCAGAGCCGTTAGGGGCTAAAGCCCGCGCCATTACTGGCTCTGGACGGCGCGGCTGACATGATCTCTTTTGAGACTGGAGTCGCCTAGCCCAAGACATATTGAGCAGTAGCGAAGAGCTGTCATGTAAGCCGTGCCCCTTCAAAGAAACATTTATGCAACCAGTTCTAGACCTTGCCTGTTTTCACCAGTTCTGCCATGGCTTCCGTGATGGACTGGTCCTCGCTTGGCGCAAGGCCGCTCACTCCCACGGCGCCCAGAACGTTGCCGGCGGCGTCCTTCAGAAGGTTGCCGCCAGGAAGCGCCGTGAGCGTATCGTCGCCAAAAAAACCGGCCTCGACCTGTTCCTTGTGGAGCCGTGCCAGGAATGCGTCAGTCGACATACCCATCCGGACAGCAGTGTACGCCTTCCGGCGCGAGATTTCGATGCCTCGCACCGGCGCGTTATTCATGCGGGCGAAAGCGACCTGGAATCCATACTTGTCGCACACCGAAACACTAATAGGGCGGCCAAATTCCTTGGCCGCCTTCTCGACAGCCTGAGCGAGGATCTTCTGCGCAGACTCCAAACTCACCATTTCCATAGTCAGTTCTTCTTTCTTTAGTTGATGACAGCTCCGCTCACATCATTGTACGCTGACGTTCCAGGGGGCAGGTCCAGACCTCGAATCACACTTTGGTGTGACAAATCTTACACAACAGCCGAACAAAGCCGCGCTGGCGGGGCGAACAGGTCGGTCGCTGGTCTAAGAATCGTGCCCCCAAACCGATTCGAGTTGCCAGAGTCATCAGGTCTATTGTGTTTTCATCAGCTTAGGAACCGCGACCCGCCGGCTGGCGAGGAGCGCGTGCAGTGGATGGACTCTAACGGAGTACAGATCGCGGAATTCCGGAAAACCAAATAGCTCCTGCCCGCCGTCCAAACAGAGGACGCGCATTGTCGCCCTGGTATGGGCGTTAAATGTACCAAGGGAGAGCATCATGCTTTGTGCATCTTGTGGCGCCCAGATCGCCGAGACTGCCGCTTTTTGTCCTGCGTGCGGGAAATCAGTAGGAAGAACCTCGCCAAGTGTTGCCGCCGTTCCGGCACCGCCTCCGGCACAGCCGACAACCGGCGGTGGCCTCTCCGATAACGTAGCCGGCATGCTCGCCTACGTCACCATCATTCCGGCCATTGTGTTTCTGCTGATTGAGCCGTATAACAAACGGCGCTTCGTCCGCTATCACGCATTCCAGTGCATTTTCTTTGCTATTGCGTGCATGGTTGCGTCGTTCGCTTTGAGGATTGTTGCCTTTATGCCGGTGGTGAGATGGACCACCCTGATACTCTGGCCCCTGCTGTGGCTGGCCGAGGTCGTGCTATGGGTGATCTGCCTGTTGAAGGCCTACCAGGGACAGATATTCAAACTGCCGGTCATCGGGAACCTCGCCGAGCAGCAGGCATTTACCATGCCGGACGACACTAACCAGGCAAAGGCCGCCTGATCCACCCCAACACGCGCAACTGCTCAAGACTTGCCCCATTTCGCCATGCGAGTGGGGCAATTTTATGTCTGATAACGATTTCGTGTCCGATAACGAGCAGCATCGGACACATCCGAACTCCGCTCCCACATCTGCTAACTGCGGCAGATGTGGGGCACTCAGCCAATAATTTTGAAGGGGTGTCATTCTGAGCGACCGAAGGGGAGCGAAGAATGTGCTTCTTTTGTGGCACGGGGAACAGCAGATCCTTCGCTTCGCTCAGGATGACACTCCTAAGGTCAGGATGACACTTCTGAGGTGTGTGCAAAATCTTGGTGGAATTGTTCTAATCGGCCGTGCCGGGTTTCGGCAACATGGATGGGATACGACCTGCTTTGCGTTGCGCTGCCCACCAGCGGATGCGATCCATGTAGAGATAGATGACGGGCGTGGTAAAAAGCGTAAGCATCTGGCTCACGATCAGGCCGCCGACAATGGTGATGCCGAGCGGACGGTGCAGTTCGCTGCCAGTCCCGGTCCCGAGGGCGAGCGGAAGGCCGCCAAGCAGGGCGGCCATGGTGGTCATCATGATGGGACGGAAGCGCAACAGACACGCCTGGTAGATCGCCTCTTCCGGACTCTTGCCCTCGCGGCGCTCCGCGTCGAGAGCGAAGTCGATCATCATGATCGCATTTTTCTTGACGATGCCGATCAGCAGAATGATCCCGATGACGGCAATGACGGAAAGGTCTGTGCGGGTAATTACCAGCGCCAGCAGAGCGCCGACGCCGGCCGACGGCAACGTCGACAGGATCGTAATCGGGTGGATATAGCTTTCGTACAGCATGCCGAGGACGATATAAACGGTGGCCAGGGCGGCCATGATCAGCAACGGCTGACTGGAAAGCGACCGTTGGAAAGCGGCCGCCGTGCCGGCGAACTGGGCATGGATGTCAGAGGGCATCCCGATCTGGCGCTGAACATTCAGAATGGCCACCGTCGCCTGCCCGAGAGAGACTCCCGGAGCCAGGTTAAACGCCAGCGTAACCGAGGGAAACTGGCCTTGGTGATTCACGCCCAGAGCGGTACTGGACTGCACAAACTTCGCGAACGACCCCAAGGGCACGACCGCGTTGTTGGTGCCGCGGACATAGATGTTGTCCAGAGCTTGCGGGTTCTGGCTGTAGCTCGGATCGACCTCCATCACCACGTGGTACTGGTTTAACGGACGATAGATGGTTGACACCTGCCTTTGACCGAAGGCGTCGTAAAGGGCGCTATCGATCGCGGCGGAGGTCACTCCTATGCGTGCGGCGGTATCGCGATCAATCTGGATATGCGCTTCCAATCCCTTGTCCTGCTGGTCGGTGGAGACGTCGCGCAATTGCGGCAGGGCACGCAATTGCGCCAGCAGTTGCGGCGCCCAGTTGTTCAGCTCCTGCAGGTTTTCCGATTGCAGCGAGTATTGGAACTGCGAGGCGCTTTGGCGTCCCCCGATCTGCAGATCCTGAGCGGCCTGGATGTACAAGGTTGCCCCGGGAATGACCGCCAGTTGCCGGCGAAGACGCCCGATCACCTGGTCCGCCGTAGTATTCTTGCGGGCTGCAAGCGGCTTCAAGGTGATGAACATGCTGCCGCTGTTTTGCAGTCCGCGCCCGCCGGAAAACACCATGACTTGATCGACGGCCGGGTCCTTCTGCACGATGGCTGCGTATTCAGACAATTTCTGCCGCAGGGCGCCGAAGGAGATGTCCTGCGCGGCTTGAATCGAGCCCATCAGCCGGCCGGTATCCTGCTGCGGGAAGAAGCCCTTGGGGACGAAGATGTATAGGGCGACGCTGAGACATACCGTGCCGATGGTAACCAACAGGGTGAATCGCTGATGACGTAATACCCATCCCAAGCCGCGGCTATAGCTCTCCAGTATCCAGTCGAAGACGCGTTCGCTGGAACGATAGAGCCTGCCGTGTTTCTGCTTCTCGACAGGCTTCAGGAACTTTGCGCACATCATCGGGGTGGTGGTCAACGAGACCACCAGCGAAACCGCAATGGCGATGCTGAGGGTGACCGCAAATTCGCGGAACAAGCGCCCGACGATGCCTCCCATCAGCAGGATCGGGATGAAGACCGCCACCAGCGACGTGCTCATCGAGAGCACCGTGAAGCCGATCTCGCGCGATCCCTTGTAGGCGGCCTGAACCGGGCTGTAGCCTTGCTCCAGATATCGGGTAATGTTCTCGATGACTACGATGGCGTCATCGACCACGAATCCGGTGGAGATGGCCAGCGCCATCAGCGACAGGTTGTCAAGACTGTAATGGAGCAGATACATGGCGCCAAAGGTGCCAATGAGCGAAAGCGGCACCGAGACGCTGGGGATGAGGGTCGTCCAAAGATTCCGCAGGAAGACGAAGACCACAAAGATGACCAGGACAATCGAAATGATCAGGGTGAATTCGATATCGCGCACCGAGGCGCGGATGGTGGTGGTCCTGTCCATCAACACCGAAATATCAATGGCCGGCGAGACCGAAGCCCGCAACTGCGGCAGCAAGGCGTAGACGCGATCGACGGTCCCGATGATGTTTGCGCCAGGCTGGCGGAAGACAATCATCAAGACAGCCGGTTTTCCATTGGCAAATCCGGCTGTGTGGATGTCGGCCACGTTATCTTGCACGGTGGCGACATCCGAAAGCCTTACGGGAGATCCATTGCGGTAGGCGACAATCAGGTCTCTGTATTGATAGGCCTTCCAAATCTGGTCGTTGGCGCTGATGGTGACTGCTTCCTGCGCGCTGGAAAGCTGCCCCTTCGCCTGATTGGCGTTGGCGCTGCCGAGAGCGGTTCTCACCAGGTCGAGGCCGACTCCGGTGTTGTTCAACTGCGTCGGATTCAACTCTGCCCTGACGGCAGGCTGAGCGGCGCCACCTACAAAGACCTGCCCAATGCCCTCCACCTGCGACAACTTTTGCGCCAGGATCGAGTCGGCGGCGTCGTACATATCCGGCTTGGTAATGGAGTCCGACGTCATCGCCAGAATCATGATGGGCGCGTCCGCCGGGTTTACTTTGCGGTAGGTCGGATTCTGCGGCAGGTTGGAAGGCAGGGTGCCTCGGGCGGCGTTAATGGCAGCCTGCACATCGCGAGCGGCGGCATCGATGTTGCGATTGAGGTCGAATTGCAAGGTGATGTTGGTCGATCCCAACTGGCTGGTCGAGGTCATCTCGGTAACGCCCGCAATCCGCCCGAATTGCCGTTCCAGCGGAGTGGCGACCGAGGAGCCCATGGTTTCAGGGCTTGCTCCGGGCAAAGTAGCGGTGACATAGATCACCGGGTACTCGACCTGAGGCAGCGGCGCGACGGGCAAAAGAGTAAAAGCCAGGGAACCCGCCAGCAATAGCCCGAGCGTGAGCAACGACGTGCCCACCGGTCGTTTGATGAATGGCTCGGAGATATTCATGACTACTCCGCTGCTACGGGCTGCTCGATGCGGTTGCCAACCCTGAAACGTGAGAATCGCCGGGAGAGCCGGTCAAAAGCCAGGTAGACGACCGGAGTGGTGTAAAGAGTGAGCAGTTGGCTCAAAAGCAGGCCGCCGACAATCGTAATTCCGAGCGGCCGGCGCAGTTCGCTGCCCGTTCCCGTACCCAGGGCAAGCGGCAACGCACCGAGCAGGGCCGCCATGGTGGTCATCATGATCGGACGGAAGCGCAACAGGCATGCCTGAAAGATCGCCTCTTCGGGCGGTTTGCCCCCCTGGCGTTCGGCTTCCAGGGCAAAGTCGATCATCATGATCGCGTTCTTCTTGACAATGCCGATCAGCAGGATGATGCCTATCAGTCCAATGACATTCAGATCGTTGCCGGTGAGCAACAGGGCAAGAATCGCGCCGACGCCCGCCGAGGGAAGGGTGGAGAGAATCGTAATCGGGTGGATGTAACTCTCGTAAAGCACTCCAAGGACGATGTACACGGTGACGATTGCGGCAACAATCAGCCAGGGTTCGCTGGCGAGGGAATTGCGAAACGCTGCCGCGGTTCCCTGAAACCCCGCCTGCACGCTGAGCGGCATGCCAATCTCGCGCTTCACATTATCGATAACCTTGGTGGCCTCGCCCAGAGAGGCGCCCGGAGCCAAGTTGAACGAAAGCGTTACCGACGGAAACTGGCCGAGGTGGTTGATCGACAGTGGCACGTTGGTACGTTGCAGCTTGGTGAACGACATCAACGGCACCTGCGTCCCGGTCTGCGAGCGCACGTAGATGCTGTTCAGAGCATCCGGATTGGTCTGAAACTGCGGGTCCACCTCGAGCACAACGCGATACTGGTTCAGTTGGGTAAAGATGGTCGAAACCTGGCGCTGCCCAAAGGCGTCGTACAGGGTGTCGTCAATCGCCTGCGGCAAAATGCCAAAGCGCGCCGCCGTGTCGCGGTCAATTGTCAGGTCGGCGTTCAATCCGCCGTTAAGCTGGTCGGTGGCGATATCCCGCAGCTCCGGCTGCTGCTTCAATTTGTCCAGAAAACGCGGAGCCCATAGGGCAAGTTCATTGATGTCGGCATCCTCGAGCGCATACTGATACTGAGTACGGCTGAGCTTGCTCTCGACCGTGAGGTCCTGCACCGGCTGCATGTAAAGCGTGATTCCGTGAACGCTCTCCAACTTGGGTTGCAGCCGCCGGATGATTTCCGATGCCGTGTCCTGGCGCTGATCGCGCGGCTTCAGGTTGATCTGAATTCGTCCGCTGTTCTGGGTGGTATTGGTGCCATCGATGCCGATAAAGGAAGAGAGACTGACGACATCGGGGTCCTGCAGAATAACGTGAGCAAGCTGCTGCTGGCTCTCGCCCATGGCGGCGAAGGAAATCGTCTGCGGCGCATCGGAGATGCCGAGAATGACGCCGGTATCCTGCACCGGGAAGAAGCCTTTGGGCACAAAAACGTAAAGAGCCAGAGTGAGCACCAGTGTTCCAACCGTAATTGCCAGGGTTGCGGGCTGGTGCTTCAGAACCCAGGTTAGAGTTTCGCCGTACTTCTCGATCACCCGGTTATAGAACTTCTCAGATACTTTATAAAACCAGGTCTGCCTGGAAGGATCTTTATGCTTCAGCAACTTGGCGCACATCATCGGCGTCAAGGTGAGCGAAACCACGGCCGAAACCAGAATGGTCACGGCGAGCGTGACCGCGAACTCGCGGAACAGGCGCCCCACAATATCTCCCATGAACAGCAGAGGGATGAGCACCGCAATCAGCGACACGGTCAGCGAAACGATGGTGAAACCGATCTGCCCGGAGCCCTTGAGAGCGGCCTCCAGAGGCGATTCTCCGGCTTCCAGATAGCGGTCGATATTCTCGATCATCACGATCGCATCATCGACCACGAAACCGGTGGAAATCGTGAGCGCCATCAGGGAAAGGTTGTCGAGGCTATAGCCGAGCAGGTACATCACGCCGAAGGTCCCGACCAGCGAAAGCGGAACGGCAACACTGGGAATGACGGTTGCCGACAGATTTCGCAGGAACAGGAACATGACCATGACCACCAGTACGACGGTGAGCATGAGCTCAAACTGCACGTCGTCGACCGAGGCGCGAATGGTCTGCGTGCGATCGGTGAGCACGGAGACCTTCACCGAAGAGGGCAGCGCCGAACTCAGTTGCGGCAGAATTGCTTTAATGTGGTCGACTACGCCGATGATGTTGGCGCCGGGCTGGCGTTGAATGTTGACGATGACCGCGGGACGCTCGTTCATCCACGCGGCCTGCTGCACGTTCTCGGCGCCGTCGATGACCGTGGCGACATCCGTTAGCCGCACCGGCGCGCCGTTGCGGTAGGCGACGATAACTCCCTTGTAGCCCTGGCTGGTCAGCAATTGGTCGTCCGCGCCGATAGTGTAGGAAAGGCGCGGGCCGTCGAGTATGCCCTTGGCCTGATCGACGTTGGCTTGCGCCAGCGCGGTGCGAAGATCTTCCAGGCTCAGCCCGTACGATGCCAGAGCTGTCGGGTTTGCCTGGATGCGAACCGCAGGCTTCTGGCCGCCGCTGATGGAGACAAGGCCGACACCAGGGACCTGCGAGATCTTCTGCGCCAGCGTGGTATCGGCCAGATCCTCGATCTTCGTCAATGGCAGCGAATCCGAGGTCAGCGCCAACGTGAGGATCGGAGAGTCGGCGGGATTGACCTTGCTATAGATTGGCGGGTTTGGCAGATTCGTGGGCAGGTAACTGGAGCCGGCATTGATCGCGGCCTGGACTTGCTGCTCCTCCACGTCGATGTTCTGGTCGAGGCTGAATTGCAGGGTGATCAGCGAACTGCCAAACGAACTGGTCGAGGTCATCTGAGTGAGCCCGGGCACTTGCCCGAACTGGCGCTCGAGAGGAGCCGTCACAGATGAAGCCATCACCTCAGGGCTGGCACCCGGCTAGAACGTGACGACCTGAATCGTCGGATAATCGACCTGCGGCAGCGCCGAGACCGGCAACTGCCTGTAGGCAACAATGCCCACGAGCATGATTCCGATCATCAACAAAGAGGTTGCGACCGGTCGAAGAATAAAGAGTCTTGACGGACTCATGGCCCTGTTGCACCCGTATTCTGCTGCGGTCTAGGTCCCGGACCAGCGGAACGGACTTCCACTTTGCTGCCGGACTGCAATTTATCCTGTCCGTCCGTAACCACTTGCTCTCCCGGCGCAAGCCCGCTGGCAATCGAGATCAGATTGCCCTCGGTGAAAGACACCTGTACGGGACGCAGTTCAGCCGTCTTGTCCGGCTTGATGACATAAGTGAAATTACCCTGCGGCCCACGTTGTACGGCGGCGGCGGGAATGACGGTATTGTCTTTGCGCACCTCAAGCAGCAGTTTCACGTTGACGAACTGGTTCGGCCAAAGCGCCCGCTCGTGGTTATCGAATACCGCCTTCAATTTGCCGGTGCCGGTGGTGGTGTCGATCTGGTTGTCGATGGTGAGGAGCTTTCCGGTGGCGAGCTTGGTGAGACCGTCGCGGCTGTAGGCCAGCACCGCAAGCTGCCCCTTGGCCATGGCCTTGGAGACTACCGGGAGTTGATCCTGCGGGAGCGTGAACACGACCGCGATCGGCTGAAGTTGGGTGATTACCAGCAAACCGTTTTGATCGGTCGCATGCACCATGTTGCCGATATCCACCAGGCGTAACCCAACGCGTCCACCCACCGGAGCCGTGATTCGGCAATACACCAGGTTGAGTTTGGCGTTATCGACCTGAGCCTGATCGGCGCGAACCTGCCCGTCCAACTGATTCACCGTGGCGCGCTGCGTATCAAGCTGCTGTTGCGGGATGATCTTGTCGGCGAACAAGCCGGTGAAACGCCCCAGGTTAACGCGGGCGTCCTGCAACTGAGCCTGATCTTTGAACAGAGTCGCTTCCGCCTGGCTGAGCGCAACCTCATAGGGCCGCGGGTCGATCAGGACCAGCAGATCGCCTTTCTTAACCTCCTGTCCCTCCTGGAATGCAACTTGCACCAGTTGCCCGTCGACTCTCGTCTTAACCGTGACGGTGTTGAAGGCGGTGACGTTGCCTAGACCGGTTCCCTAGAAGGTATATACCTGGATTCGGTGAGTGAATTACCCTGGGGATGGCGAGTTCTCCTGCGACACGACAACGATGGCGCGAGCTTATTCCGATGATCTTCGGCGCAA
>JBEKBO010000026.1:0-40208 GCA_050015355.1 Candidatus Korobacteraceae bacterium
ACCGCTCAAAGCCAGTCATCATCGCCAATGTCCTCTGCCTCATCTTCTCAATCCACCTACTCGCTTGCACTTTAACCCGAGTAGCTGTGGAAAGCAGAGAACTTAATCAGAGTCTCCCTAGGTAGATCACGAGAACGCTTGATCTATAGAATTCATCAAGTCTTGGCAACTTCCCGATCTATTACTCGTCCGAATATTTCGTCTGAGATTTTGCGCGCAACATACATCGCGTCTGCGTAGATACCTTCCGTTTTGCACCATCGAGCTAGCCGTTTAAACGATTTCTCATCAATATGCGGTTTGTCCGACAAAAGCTGGAAGCGCAATTCCACAGCAAGCTTCCTATCTATTTCCCGCTTAATCTCCGACTCGAATTCGTTAAGAAGCTTTTCCAAACGTCGCCGGTCAAAATTCAGGCGCAGCGGATATCCATACTGGCTCGGATCGAATATCACGCCTCCCAATTCTGGCAAAGTCACCTGTATTCTATTACGCCTACGTCTGCAAAATCCCCACGTTGAACTTCGGCACGTCGGGATTGTGCGAAGCCGCCTCCAGCGCCTGAATGATGGCGTCGCGCGTGTCCATCGGGTCGATGATCTTGTCCAGCCACAGGCGCGCCGCGCCGTAGCGTGGGTCCATCTGCCGGTCGTAGGTCTGCTTCACGCTCTCGTAAAGCTCCTTCTTGTCTTCTTCCGTCAGCTTCCGGCCTTGGCGTTCCAGTTGCTTGATCTTGATTTCGACCAGCGTTCCGGCCGCGCTCTCGCCGCTCATCACCGAATAGCGCGCCGTCGGCCAGGCATAGATGAATCGCGGATCGAAGGCCTTGCCGCACATGGCATAGTGGCCGGCGCCGAACGAGCCGCCGATGATGACCGAGATTTTCGGCACCACGGAATTGGCGACGGCGTTCACCATCTTCGCGCCGGAGCGGATGATGCCGCTCCACTCGGCGTCGCGGCCCACCATGAATCCGTTCACATCGTGCAGGAAGACCAGCGGAATGACGTTCTGGTTGCAGTCCATGATGAAGCGCGCGGCCTTGTCGGCGCTCTCCGTATAGATGACGCCGCCGAACTCGACGCGCCGGTTGCCCTGCGGATCGGTCTGCTGCACGTGCTGTTTCTGATTGGCCACGATGCCGACGGCGTAGCCGCCAATGCGCGCGTAGCCGCACAGCACGGTCTGGCCATACTCGGCCTTGTACTCGTCGAACTTGCTGCCGTCGACGATGCGTGCAATCACCTCGCGCATGTCGTAAGGACGCGAGGGATCGCTTTCATAGATCCCATAAAGCTCTTCGGCGGCGTACAGCGGCGACTCCGGAGCGGACTGGTGAAACGGCCCGCCGAGCGAGCGGTAGCCCATCTTTTCCACCAGCGAGCGAATGCGCTTGAGGCAGGTTTCGTCGTTCGGCTCGCGGAAGTCGATGGTGCCGCTGATCGCCGAGTGCATGTGCGCGCCGCCAAGTTCTTCCGGCGAACTTTTCTGTCCAATGGCCATCTGCACCAGCGCCGGACCGGCAAGAAACAAGCCGCTGCCCTCCGTCATCAGGATGTGATCGCACATGACGGGCAGGTAAGCTCCTCCGGCCACGCACATGCCCATGATGGCGGTGATCTGCGGAATACCCATGGCCGACATGACCGCATTGTTGCGGAAAACCCGTCCAAAATCGTCCTGGTCGGGAAATACGTCTTCCTGCAAAGGCAGGAAAATGCCCGCCGAATCGACCAGGTAGATGGTGGGAACGTGATTCTCGATGGCGATGTTCTGCGCGCGGATCACCTTCTTCGCCGTCATCGGGAAGAATGCTCCGGCCTTGACCGTCGCGTCATTGACGATCAGCATGAACAGGCGATCATGGATGCGTCCGAGTCCGGTGATGACGCCTGCCGACGGCGCTCCGCCCCACTCGTCATACATCTCCCATGCGGCATAGCCGCCCAACTCGAACACTTCCGTTCCGGGGTCAATGAGCAGCGCTATGCGCTCGCGCGCCGTCAGTCGCTCTTTCTTGTGCTGCGTCTCGATAGCCTTGGCGCCGCCGCCTTCGGCGATCTGCTGCTCCTGGTTGCGAACCTCGGCGACCAGGCGGGCCATCTCCCGCATGTTTTTTTCAAATCGTGGATGACTGGTCTGAACCTTCGTAGGCAGGACGTTGATTGCAGCCTCTATCTTGTTGCGATCGGCCATGATTTACCTTCTGTCCCAACGACCGCGACGACGGCGCTCGCTTCGCGGCGCCCGCGCTCTGCCGGACAAATAACGGAAGTATGAATACGACAGAATCATTAAGCCTAAATGAGAGGCCGCATGATAAGCAATGAAGCTGTTGGGCCGCTAAGACCCTTCCGGTCGAAGCCCGCCTGACAAGCTGATGAAAGACGAATTTCTTGCCCAGCAGCTAATGCGCCACCGCTCCGCGTGCCCGCACATTCTCGCGGATGAAGCGCACGATGCCCTCCATCGGCGTGCCCGGCTGGAACACGGCGGCCACGCCCTTTTCCTTGAGCGAGGCAACGTCCTGATCGGGGATGATGCCGCCGACCAGCACCATCACATCCGTCATTTCGTTCTGCTTCAGCATCTCCATCACGCGCGGCACGATGACGTTATGCGCGCCGCTTAGGATGGACAAGCCAATGACGTCGACATCTTCCTGCAGCGAGGCGTTGACGATCATCTCGGGCGTCTGGCGCAGGCCGGTATAGATGACCTCCATGCCGGCGTCGCGCAGCGCGCGCGCAATCACTTTAACCCCGCGGTCGTGCCCGTCCATTCCCGGCTTGGCGACAAGGACCCGTATTCGGCGGTCAGTAGCCATCGAGGCAACATGATACATCAGGAGAGCACGTTAAGCGGGGAACACGTGTGTGATTTGTACAGGCGCCTGTCTGTCGGAGTCATGCCGGGTAGAGTGAACGGAGGGAATTTAGGTGTTGAGGGGCGTCTGAGCGGGGTGCCCTGGGCCGCCGGCCGAAACTCTGAACGGAAGCGCACCCAAACCGCGACGCCTTGGCTTGGACCAATATTGAAACGGATGGGCGCGTAGGTTTAATCGCGCCCATCCGCTATGCCGGTCGAAAATGCTTGTTTTTTTTCGCCCTCAGACCAGCCCATCGTGATTAGTTTGCACCACTATCATTCTGGAGTTTCTGCAAGTAGTCGATGTCCTGCTGGCTCTCCCTCCGATCACCGCGAGCCGCCAACGCGTCCTTATCGAAACTCTCGTTGGTGGACGTGGCGGCGCTGTTAGAATAAGTCGGGTCGGTAGACTGCATCGACGTGGTTGGGTCAGTGGACTGAGTCGTAGTCTGGTCGGTGGACTGAGTCGTGTACTGATCCGAACTGGGATTCTCGGATTGTGTCTGCGCACTCGCACTCAAGGTGAGGCCAAGCGCCAGCACTGTAACCAGCGCGAGAATGCTTAAAGTTTTCATTGATGATCCTCCTGTTTGATGTAACGTTCTTCCTGCTTATTTATTCCAAGTTGACATTCGCCGAAAATCATCCTCGGCACTTCAATGGTCAATCACATGACGCCGCCTTGAAGTACTTGTTTCCTTGTATCAAGTACGATCGCCATACCAATTCGATGCACCACTCCACGCAACGATTCATGCCAACGAACTTTCACACCGATGAAAAATTCTTTTCGCCGCTATTAATTCTCGTTTGTTGCGCTTGTGTTTTCCCGTGTTAGCCCGTGTTTGTAAACAATTTGTAACCTGCGCTTATCTCGTGTTTATGAACAATTTGTGAAAATGTAAGGTCCAAAAACAAACGTGCCAATGAAAGCAAACAGGAAAGAACAGCTTAATGAGCAGTAGCAGGAGAGCACGTTTAAGCAGGGTTCACGAATGGCGTGATTTGCACAAGCGTCCGTTCATTGGAGCATGCTGAACGAAGTGGAACGAAGCGAAGTATGTTCGCTCAGCATGACCCTTTGGAAAGCGATCAACTACTTGTCACTTGGCCGTATGGTGAAGGATGAGCAACCAACGAATCAACTACGCGAACGCGCTCTCCTCATACGTTCCGTACACTTCGCGCAGGGCGGCGCAGATTTCGCCGACGGTGGCGTAGGCGCGCACCGCGTCAATGATGTACGGCATGGTGTTCGCCGGCGAGATCTGTCCGCCGGCCTCCGCCTTGGGTTCCTCGGCGGCGGCCCGCTTGAGTGCATCGAGTGCGCGGCGCACCGCGTCATTGCTGCGGCGTTGGCGCAGGCTCTTCAGTTTTTCCGTCTGGCGTTTGGCGACCGTCTCACCGATATAGAGAATCTCCGGAGGCTGCTCCTCGATGGTGAATTCGTTGGCCCCGACGATGATCTTCTCCTTGGCTTCGGCGGCGCGCTGGAACTGGTAACTGGCCTCGGCGATTTCTTTTTGCGGGTATCCCTTCTCGATGGCCTTCACCATGCCGCCCATGGCGTCCAACTTGTCGAAGTAGTCGAAGGCGCCCTTTTCCATGTCGAGCGTCAAGCGCTCCAGGAAATAAGAGCCGGCCAGCGGATCGATGGTGTTGGCCACACCCGATTCGTAGGCGATGATCTGCTGCGTGCGCAGCGAGATGCGCGCCGCCTCGGCGGTGGGCAGTGCCAGCGCCTCGTCGAAGGAATCCGTGTGCAGCGACTGGGTCCCGCCCAGCACCGCCGCCATCGCCTGCAAGGCAACGCGCGCGATGTTGATCGGGGGCTGTTGCGCCGTGAGCGAGACGCCCGCCGTCTGCGTATGAAAGCGCATCAGCCGGGTGCGCTCGCTGGCCGCCCCCAAGCGGTCCTTCATCAGCCGGTACCAGATTTTTCTGGCGGCGCGATACTTTGCGATCTCCTCAAAAAAGTCGTTGTGCGCGTTGAAGAAGAAGCTCAGTCGCGGGCCGAACTCGTCCACGTCAAGCCCGCGCCGCCTGGCCCATTCGACGTACTCCACGCCGTCGTAGATGGTGAAGGCCAGCTCCTGCAGCGCCGTCGAGCCGGCCTCGCGGATGTGATAGCCGCTGATGGAAATGGTATTGAAGCGGGGCGTGAACTTCGATCCGAACTCGAAGGTATCGATCACCAGCCGCATCGAAGGCGCGGGCGGATAGATGTACTCCTTCTGCGCGATGTACTCTTTCAGGATGTCGTTCTGAATGGTGCCCGAGAGCTTTTTCCAGTCGGCGCCCTGCTTCTCGCCCACCACCAGGTACATAGCCCACAGAATCGAAGCCGGCGAGTTGATGGTCATGGAGACCGTCGTGCTTTCCAGATCGATTCCGTTGAACAGGATCTCCATGTCCTCCAGCGAATCGATGGCGACGCCGCATTTGCCGACCTCGCCCTCGCTGAACGGATGATCGCTGTCGTAGCCCATCAGCGTGGGCAGATCGAAGGCCACGGAAAGACCTCCGCCGCCATGCTCCAGCAGATACTTGTAACGCTCGTTAGTCTCTTCCGGAGAGGCAAAGCCGGAGAATTGACGCATGGTCCAGAGCTTGCCGCGGTAGCCGGTGGCATGAATTCCGCGCGTGTAGGGCGGCTGACCCGGATATCCCAGGTATTTTTCGTAATTCCAGTCCGCCGGCAGATCGGCCGGCGTGTAAAGCCGCCGCACAGGCTCGCCGGAAACCGTGGTAAAGCGCGCGTTTCCGCGCCCGTCGAGGTTGGCTCCCGTGGCGGCGCCAAGCGGCTTCTCCGGTGCCCGTTCCAGTGCGGCAGAGAGCGTCTTCTCCGCCCACTCCCATTCGCTCGAGGTGGGTGAGCGGCCGGCGAAAACATCTGCCGCGAGCCCTTCAGCTATTTTGTTGGCATTTTTTTTCTCGTCAGGCATCAGAATTCCTTAAAGACGCTAGATCATCGCAAGCGGCGTCCGCTTCCGGGAACTCGCGATTCCCTGTCGATCACCCCGGCAAACGCCAAAACGTTTCCCGAAGACCCCGCGAAAAACGAACCCCCACAGAAGGTTGACCCCCGCGCGAAAGTCCCACTTCTTAAGATGCCATCCAGGGCGAAGAGGCTCATGAACTGCCAGCCAGATCGCAACCACAGCTCTGAAACGATAGCGAAATCCTTCCGCCGGGGCAACCTGGCTTTCCAGGTCACTGCATTTTGCCACGACGAACGGAGCAGCACCCGGTGAGCACGTCACATCTGAGTTGGTGTAGCTCCTAATGCAGCCTGCTCCCCGAGGTGGCCGCACTGACCGGTTTTCAGCGCGCGATCCCGACGGCGGCAGAGACGGCGATATGCATCGCGGTTTTCGAATGTCTGGTATAAACAATGGCCACAGCGCCTAATTCGGACTTGCAAGACTCGCGCTCCGGGGCCGGCCGCTCCGGCGAATCCGATTACCGGCTGGTGACGCGCATCGTGCATCGCGACGAAGGCGCATTCGGGGCCATCTACGACCGCTATTCCCGCGTGGTTTACTCGGTCGCGTTGCGCGTGGTGAGGGATGCCGGCATTGCGGAAGATATCCTGCATGACATTTTTCTGAATTTGTGGCGCTCGCCGCAGCAATTCGACGGAGCGCGTGGCAAGTTGGCTCCCTGGCTGGCGGTCATCGCGCGCCACCGCGCTATCGACTGGATACGCAAGCAGCATCCCCAGGAGGATCTGTCGGAAGTCCAACTGGTGGCCGACGAAGACTTGGCCGGCGAGGTCGAGCGCAAGTCGGCGATTGAAAGGGTTCGCGTGGCACTGAATGCCCTGCCTGAAAAACAGCGTGTGGCGCTGGAACTGGCATTCTTCCAGGGGCTGACGCATGCCGATATCGCCGCCCAGGCGGGCGAGCCGCTGGGCACGATCAAGACGCGAATCCGTTCGGCACTGCTCTCTGTCAGGAGGGCGCTGGAACGATGAACACGCACGAGGTTTCCGCCGACGATCTGGCCCTCTTTGCGATGCACTCGCTGGAGCCGGCGGACGTGTCGCGCATCTCCGGGCACCTCGGTGCATGTATCTCGTGCCGTACCGAACTACAGCGGATTCGGACGGATTTAGCAGCCGTTGCCCTCACCACGCCCGAGGTCGCTCCACCGCCGCGCGCGCGCGAGCGCTTGTTCGCCGAAATCGGCGAGGAGTCGATCCACCAGCTCGGCGGCAGCCCAAAGCCCGCCGCGGAGGCGCATCCTCGCTGGTGGGCGGCCACCACCTATACCGGGGCTCTCATGCTCGCCATTGCCGCGGGTTTGCTATGGACGGAAAATGCGCGGCTGCGTTTTCAGCTTACCGCGCTGCGCCAGGTCCTGCACCAGGAGCAGACGCAACATCAGCAGGAACAGGCAGCCTTGGAAAACGCATCGCATGTGCTGGCCATGCTGAACTCGCGCTCCACCATGCGCGTGCGGATGGCGGCCGGACCAGCCAAGCGGGAACCTCAGGCCGAGGCCATCTATTCGCGCGAACAGGGCCGGCTGCTGCTGATGGCCAGCAACCTGCGGTCGTTGCCGGCGCACAAAGCCTACCAACTCTGGATACTGCCCATGCAAGGCGCTCCTATCTCCGCCGGAGTCTTGAAGCCAGACGCAAAAGGGAGCGCCATGATGATGTGTCCGCAGGCTCCCGCCGTTGAGGCCAAGGGGTTCGCCCTCACGGTCGAGCCGGAAGAAGGTTCTCCGGCCCCCACCTCAAGCCCGGTGCTGGTGGGAGAGGTTCCTTCGTAAACTTCACGTCGCGCGTACAGTTAATGCCGCTATGTTCGCGGCAAGAAAAAATGGCACGGTCTCCCGTGCCGTTCGCAATGGGTCACCGTCGGCGCGATGGTAGAACCAGCAGCTATCACCAAAGCGTCGCTATCTGCCGGCGAAGAAGAAAAGGCGACCCGTAAGGGCCGCCTTTAAGCGCGGGCAAGAAATTTCAGCGTTGCGGATTGGGCGTTGTCGTTGGCTGATTCGGCTGGTCAGGTCCCGGATAGTTCGGCTGGTTCAGCAACGGTTGGGTCGAAGTTCCCTTGGGCGGGACCTCCGGCGAAACCGGGGTAGGCAGGTTCTTGGTCGGAGCCGCGTCGGGTGTCAGCGGCAAATTACTGATCTTGCCGGTCTCGGCGTCGGCCAGCAGGATGCCGTTGCGCTGCAGCGTGCGCGACATCACCTGGTCGAAATTGACGTGCGATTTGGCGTAGGCGATTTTAGCCGCCAGCAGGTTCTCCTCGGCCGTCGCCAAATTGGTCTCCTGCTGGAAGACCAAGTAGCTGGTCGATGCGCCATACTGATACTTTTTCTGTTCCGCCTGCACGTTTTCCCGCGCATAACGCTCCGCCTCAACCGCCGCGTCCACGCGAGCTTTGTTCTGCTGCAAGGCAAACTGCGCGTTGCGAACGGCGATGATGACCTGGTTCTCCAACTGCTGCAAACGCACCTGCGCTTGGCGGATTTCCAACTCGGAGCGCACTTGCACCGACTGCGCCTGGCGGTTGCGAATCGGTATGGTCAGGTTCAGCGCCACGCCTTTATCAGGCGCGCTGCTGTTGAATAAGTTGGTGAACGCCGTGCCGTAGCCAGATGGAGAAGGGAATGGCGGGTTGCAGATGGGGAGACCGACGAACTTCCCTAGGGGCGTCGAGGTCGTCGAGCACAGACTGCCGTTGAAGGTTCCGGCCAGCGAAGAACCGCCATAGAAGCCCACCAAGTCCAGCGTCGGCAGCAGGCCGTTCGCCGCCGCCTTGGCGTTAAGCTCCCGGTTCTTCAGGTCGATTCGCGCCTGCGCCAGGGTGGGGTTCTTCGCCACAGCCTCGGTGACCAAATCCTGTGTCGGTTCAACTGCCTCTATGAGAGGGATAACCATCGTATCGGTCGGAACAATCGGCGCGAAGCGCACCTGCGAAGCCCCTATGTTGCGACTGAGCGCGTTGATGGTGTAGAGCTGCTGCAATTGCAGGTTGGTCTCGGAGACGATGACGTTCTGGCGCGCGGTTGCAACTTGCGATTCCGCGTTGGTCACATCGATCGGAGCCAGCGTGCCGATCTGTAACTGTTTTTTGTTGTCGGAGAGCGTACGCTCGGCGAACGCCAGAGTCTCCCTTTTCACCCGTAGATCTTCGAAGGCGCTCACCAGGTCCCAGTAGATGTCCTGGATCTGCGCTACCGTGGAGATAATCTGCTGGCGAAACGATTCGTCGGTAATCGCACGATTGTTTTTAGAGATTGTGATAAAGCGGTTGTTGATCGCCCAGCCCCGGCCCTGTAACAGGTGTTGCGTAAGCGTCAGTTGGAAACTCGATGCCAGTTCGGGAAGGAACGTCGTAAAAGGGCTGTTGCTGGTAAGCCGCGTATTGTCGAACGTGACGCCCAGGTTTGTTCCGGTGGCAAGCCCCTGAGAGTAGGTGAAGTTCGCTGTGTTGGTGTTTTGCGACACCACCAACTGCCCGGCCGAAGCGCTGGTCTGGGGCGAGAGCTGACGTTGGATTTGCAGATTGCCGACAACCGATGGATCGAACTGCGGCGCAGCCGGTCCGGCGCCCAGCGACGACAGAACCAGGCCGGATGTGCCCGCGCCCGCGCCGCCCGTGCCGGCGGTGGTGCCGCCCGCGCTGCTGCCGGTTGAGGTGAGCGCGCCTCCGGCGACTCCGGTTCCGGTGCCGCCCGGTGTGCCCGACACCACGCCGGTGGCGACGCCCAGCGGTGTACCGCCGCCTTTGGTGCGCAGAATATCGGTATCCGCAATGGGCAGGTTGTAGCGTGCAATGTCGATGTCGAGGTTATCCTGCAGCGCAATCACGATGGCATCGCTCATCGAGAGCATGATCACGCCATCTTTGATCAGCGAGTCGAGCCGTGGCGAATTCCTGAGGTTCACCTGCGGAACGCTACGGCTTGTGTAGGGCCCAGTCACGCTTAGAACCGACTTGGGCGCAACGTAATTCTGCGTTACGGCCTGATTGGTCGGGGCGTCAGGAAGGGGCTTGCTGCCCGTGTCCTGCTGAGCGAAACTTCCGCTGACCATCACTGCGAGCGAGGCTGCTACCGCAACCGCCTTAGTCGAAAAGGCAAGGGAGCGTAAGGCTGGCATTCTCTTTTTCTCCGGAATATAAGTGCAGATCGGTGACTGGTTCATTCGACGATGAGTATGACGTACCCTGAATCTTTCCGCCAGATGCTGAAAGGTGCAAGTTCCATTTCCATCGGGTCCGTAACCGTGGCGGGCCAAAGCAAGCTACGGATTTCCGGCGAATTCCCAACCGTCTGCCGCCGACTTCACCCCACCACGCACAACTACGGCGTGTTTCGGGGACCCCGCTCGCACCAACCGAGCAGGGTTCACGAAAACGCCGGGAAGTGAAATAGTATATCCGACCGGCTTATTTGGACGGTGATCCGTATCGCGCAAAGGTCATGCCACGGCCTTTGCGGGAAAAACGCGTTGCCGCGCACAAATGTTGTCGACACAAACACCGAGGAACTCCGTTTGTTGCGCACTCTCAAGCTCACCATCAGCTACGACGGTTACGAATATCACGGCTGGCAGGTGCAACCGGGCGCTCCGACCGTACAAGGCGCGCTGGCTGGCGTGATCGAGGCAGTGACTGGAGAAAAACTTCTGCCGCAGGGCTCCGGGCGGACCGATGCCGGCGTGCATGCGCTGGCACAGGTTGCGAGTTTCCAAACCGAGTCGCCAATTCCGCCGGAGAACTTCAGGATTGTGCTCAACGACCGGCTGCCTCCGGCGATACGGGTGCTCCGCGTGGAAGAGGCGGCTGCCGGCTTTCATGCCCGGCACTCGGCACGCGCGAAAAGCTACGAGTATCGCATCTATCGCGGAGACATTTGTCCGCCGTTCCTCGTCCGCTACGTGACTCATTATCCCTATCCGCTCGACGAGCGGTCGATGGCCGAAGCGGCGCCGCTGGTCGCCGGCCAACACGATTTCACCTCGTTTGCGGCAGCCGATTCCGACCGCACCCACCGGCTGCAAGACGCGGACTCCGCTCCGCCCAGGCATGTGGGGAACGTGCGCACCATCTTCGAGTCGCGGCTGGAGCGGCAAGGAGATTTGCTGGTCTATCGCGTGCGCGGCGACGGCTTTCTTCACCACATGGTCCGCAACCTGGCGGGGACGTTCTTGCTGGTTGGCAAGGGAACCCTGGCGCCCGCCGACGTGCGCCGCATCCTGGAGCTTCGCGACCGCTCCGCCGCCGGACCGACCGCTCCCGCCAGCGGGCTCTTCCTGGTCGCGGTGGAATACTGAAAGGGGTTTCAAGGTTTCAGAGTTTCAAGGTTTCGGAAGCAGATGCCGCCGCGAAACTTTGAAACCTGCGAAACTTTGAAACCTGTTTATGAATACAATCGAAAACACATGAATATGAATGCCATAGACCTTGATCACGCTGGAGTTGCCGGGTACGACCTCGACTCGCTGGCTGCGGCCTTCGAACGGCTTGGCTTCAAGTTGACGCCGCGAGCGCGGCACTCCGGCAGGCGGAAACCCGATGGCCCCGTCGAACCGTTCGGCACCGCCAATCGCTGCATCATGCTGCGCCGGGGATACCTGGAACTGATCGCGATTGTCGACCCGAGTTGCTATAGCAACGGGCTGGAGCGCTTTCTGGCCCGGCATCCGGGGCTGCATATCATCGCCCTCTCGATTGGCGACGAGCTGGAAAACCTGCGGCGTCTGCGGCAAGCGGGCATCGACATCCCGGGCGTCGCTTGGCTGGAGCGTCCCGTCGACGACGCCGATCCGACCGGGCTGCGCGCGCGCTTCGCCCGGCTGCCGCTGCCGGACGCGCCGGAGGGCCGCATCCAGTTGATTCGTCACCTCACGCCCGAGGCGATCTGGCAGCCGCGCTTCCTGGACCATCCCAACCACGCGGTTGCCCTGGAGGAAGTGGTGCTTGCCGTGGAGAATCCGCAGGAATCGGCGGCGCGTTTTTCGTCGCTTGCCGGCCGCCCCGCGGCGGCCGATGCGGCCGGGGGATACGCGCTCAATTTCGAGCACAGCCGCCTGCGCCTGCTGCCGGCTGAAGCGCTGCGCGCGGAACTGCCGGAAGTCGAGATTGGTTCTTTGCCGCTGATTGCCGCAGTCGCCATTCGCACGGACGACGGCACCACGGCGATCCGGCGGCTCCTACAGGGAGTTGCGCACCGCGAAACGCCCGGCGGCTTGGTGGTGGCGCCGGAAGCAGCCGGAGGAGCGGCCATCATCTTTAAGGGGTAGTCAGCAGGGACTGGGCTCCTGAGCCAGATCAAAACCAGAGATGCTGTATCCCAAGAGATGAACGTCATTCCGAGCGAGCGATGCCCTGCGTCGCGAGTCGAGGAATCTTTTGTGTTGCTTTGCCGCGGGAAGACACAAGATCCCTCCACTCCGCTTCGCTTCGGTCGGGATGACGCCTCCCTGAAACATCGGGATACACTAACTCTGGAATTGCTCTAGAATACTGCTATACCAAGACCCTCCGGCAGAAGCGCCTGTTGGGGCAGATCACAAAGGAAACCAGTGGCCACCGAAGCAACGCAAATGGAACCGACCGTAAACTCAACCACCGCCCAGACACAGCAATTGCCCAATCACAAAGTGAAGATCAAGATGCCTTTGCAGCGTGCCTGCAATGAAAAGGACGAAAAGGGCAAGTTGTGCGGCGGACACCTGAAACGGTGGTTCTACACCTTCGACACGGTCGAGTGCGGCTGTGGCGACGTGGAGCGCGCCTGGGGAAAGAACGCCGAAGTGTACCGCTGCGAGCATTGCAAAACGGTCTATCTGCCGAGTCCGGCGGAGCCCAAGGGCAAGAACGTGGCCGGCATCGGGCAGATTACCATCGTCGGCCTGCCCACGGCGAAGAACGAAAAACCCGCCGCCGTTGAGGACGAAAAAAAGGCATAAAAGCCGCCGGTCCAGCTACGACCTGAGATGCCGGGTGCTACTTGGTTGCTGCGAGATGATGGGTCGAATGCATCTGCACGTCATAGGCATAGCCCGTGCAATTCACATCGGGATTCGTCGGCGCGAAGACTCCGTTCGGGTTCTCTTTAAACAGCCATACATGCAGATCGTAGTGCTTGAGTTCAATCGGCATCAGCGGTTCATGACCCTCCATTGGACCCCAGAATGGGTGACCCAGTAATTGAGGGCGCTCTTTTACGCCTGTCGCGAGCGGCACGAACCACTCGGCGCCAACCAATTGGAATTTGCCTCCGACTGGCTCGTAGAGAAGAATTTGCGGGTGCATCGGATCGACGCTTGGACCGATGAGCGATGGGTTGAGAAAGTGGATGCCCATTGCCCCGCGTGGATACTGCTCGTGTCCCGGTTGCGGATCGTGGGGGAAATCGGCGCATCCGATCGTCGAGAGATAACCGTCATGAATGGCGACAAGCGGGTCCTGGTATTTTTCCAGTGCCGCACGGACCGGCTCCAGTTCAGGGGGCAAAGCTACAGTTTGCTGCTTGGCGGATTGAGTCCATGCCAGTGAGGTCCATAGGAAAACAAGAAATAAACCCAGACACTTCACCGGGTGCGCAGGTGTGAATCGCTTCGTCATGTCACCTCTCTGGGCTTGAGAAGCTCTGGAATGATGGCGGGTTGCCAATTGGCTGGTGGCCCACATTCGCAGAGCCATAGGTGGAGCTAATGTGGAGCTGTTTTCGATAGCTTTTGTTCTTCAGAACCCCATGATGTTATAGCCGCAATCCACGTAGATGGTTTCGCCGGTAATTCCGGCGGCGCCGCGGCCGGCAAGAAACGCGGCGGTGGCGGCCACCTCGTCGACATCGACATTGCGCTGTAGCGGCGAGCGCGCGGCGTGCGCCTTGAGCATCTCGCCGAGGCCGGCGATGCCTCGTCCGGCGAGGGTCTTGATCGGTCCGGCCGAGATGGCGTTGACGCGGATGTTCTTCTTGCCCAGATCGTACGCCAGGTAGCGCACCGTGGACT
Organism: Candidatus Korobacteraceae bacterium; assembly: GCA_050015355.1. GTDB lineage: Bacteria > Acidobacteriota > Terriglobia > Terriglobales > Acidobacteriaceae > CAWBRT01. The sequence goes on from JBEKBO010000026.1 coordinate 13,856, forward strand.
CCAGCGCCGCCTTAGCCACTCCCATCACGTTATAGTTCGGCACCACCTTTTCGGCGCCAAAATAGGTGAGCGTAATAATGCTGCCTCCTTGGCTCATCAGCGGAGCGGCGGCGCGCGCCACCGCGATCAGCGAGTAGACGCTGATCTCGTGCGCAATCCGGAAGCCCTCGCGGCTGGTCATCACGAACTCGTTGCGCAGCTCTTCGGGGGGAGCGTAGGCGATCGAGTGAACGAGAGCGTCGATTCGGCCGTAGCGGCGCTTCAGTTGCTCGAAGAGCGAGTCGATTTCGTCGTCACTTGATACATCGCACTGGAAGGCGTCTCCGGGCAGGTTCAGAATCATCTCCTCGGCTTCCTGCCTGATACGCTCGTTCTGATAGGTGATGGCCAGCTTGGCTCCGGCGGCCTGAAGCTGCTGCGCGATGGCCCAGGCAATGCTGCGTTTGTTGGCGACCCCAAACACCACGGCCGTACAGTCTTCCAGAGGTTGCGACATTTGCAGGTTCCTACTCCGGCGGCAATAGGCTACAAATCAGCAAGATACAGAATACCAGCATCGCGGCGGGCGCCGCAGCGGCTGCCAACTGCGAAGGGAAACCAAGGGGTTGAGATTTCTGGTGTTGCAGTTTTCAGCAGTATCTTTGGGCGGGCGCACATTTTCTCTGTGTAAGGGCTCACAGATTCCCCGTACCTGCCGCCCTATACTCTTCGCCATGGCCACCACCATGATGGAAACGCCCAACGCCGTGCAGCAACCACTACAACGAGGAGCGTGCGTGGAGTTCGTGAAGTTCTGCAAGGAGCAGCATCTGCGAGCTCAAGCAGCCGAAACGTTTATTCGCGTGCTCCACAATCACGCCTGGCAAGTGGAATGCGAAAACATTCGCGAAGCTATGCGCCCTGAGATCGACAAAATGTTTGCGCCGATTGAGCGGGACATTGTGCGGGGAGCAAACTGCCAGGAACTTCTTAAGAAACTTGTCACGCTTTTGTCAGAACATGAAATGGGAAGCTAGCGTGCTGTCCCGTTAGTTCGCGAGATTACCTGGGTGTCATGCTGACGCAGTAGAGCAGATTCTCTGCTGTCATGCTGAGCGAGCCGGGGTCCCCAGCGAAGGCCGTTGTTGCCTTTGCTGGGGTGGAGAAGCGAAGCATCCCAGGAAACTGTCCCGCCCTGCGCCGCTCAGGGCTTTTTGATGAAGTCCTTTGGCTGCGTCTCAGCCCTGCGCCGTGCTGGGATTCTTCGTTCGCTACGCTCGCTCAGAATGACACCTCAAAGGGTTATTACGCGTCTGGAACACGACGCCTCGAAGCTGTTTCATATATCTCGAAGCCCGCGTTGGCGGGCTTCTTTAATTTCAACCGGATCGCCAACTTACCACGCGGGACTGTCCAGAGTTGATGTATAGTGCTCTCACCTGCTGGTGAGCGCCGGTTTCGTGGCAAGGCAAGCGGGACAAACCCAGCATATGCCACACTTAGGGAGATTCAACATTTCATGGTCACGGCAGCAGTTGGATACCACGAGTCGCCGCTTGATGTCGCGAGAATAAATTTTGAAGCCAGTGCCGGGCGGGTCCTGGCCGAACCCGATCTTCGTCTGCTCCTCTCGGCGTGCAGCCGCGACGTGCGCTTCGAATTGCCGGTGCGGCTGGACAACGGCGAACTGCGTCTATTCCAGGCCCTTCGCACGCACCATCATTCGGGTCGCGGTCCGCATCTGGGAGGATTGAGGTTTTCTCCCGCCATCTCGAGCGGTCTGATGTTTGCGCTTGCCCAGACACTGACATGGAAGGCTGCTCTGGCGGGGGTACATTTCAGCGGCTCCATGGGCGGTGTCCTGTGCGATCCCGCCGAGCTGTCCATTGCGGAAGTGGAACGGATTACGCGCGCCTACGTCGCCCGCTTGCAACCGCTGCTGGGTCCGTTCCAGGACGTTCTGCAACCGGAGCTGTCCTCCAGTCCGCAGATCGCCGCCTGGATACACAACGAGTATGCTGCTCATCTCAACCCGATTCCCGGTGCAAGCCGCGATGACAGTGAACCCGCGGCGCTCGCCTGCGTGGTTGGTAAGCCTGAAGCCGGCGGCGGCATCGCCGGTCGCGAACAGGCGGTGGCCCGCGGAGTCCTGGGACTGTTGAGACGGATTGCCGAAGAGAGAGGGAAAACCCTGGGCGAGTTGCGCGTTGCCCTGTATGGCTGCACCGGCGTGAGCCGCGGGTTAGAACAGATTTGCGCAAGGTATATCCAGAGCGATACCCGGGCGTCCAAGTCCGGCGGTGATATTCAGGAATACACTAACTCAGGAACGGCGCTGGCGGCGGCAGTGCGCCAGATGGGACGCAAAGGGACTGAAGTCCCCGACACCCCGGACGGCGAAGTTTCCGGGCCGGAAGCCGTGCTCCAGGCCGACTGCGACGTGCTCATCCTGGCTGGCAACGAGTGTGCCGTGCACGCCGGCAACGCGGCAAAAATCGTTGCTCCTGTGATCGTCGAAGCGGCCGATCTCTCGGTTGCGTCGGCGGCCGACCAGATACTCGCGCGCAAGGGCGCTGTCGTAATCCCTAGTCTGGTGGCCAATGCCGGAGTGGTAATCGCGGCATATCTGGAGTGGGACGCCAATCTGCGGCAAGTCAGCATCGGCACCGAGGCTGCCGGCCGCGAAATCGAAGAGCGGGTCTTGAAGGCGTACGATGCGGTGCGTCAGCGAGCCATGGAGCGGAGCCAAACGCTGCGAGCGGCAGCCTACGATATCGCTCTCGATCGAGTGGCCGCCGTCGAGCGCCTCCGCGCACCATAGCTTCCACCCCAACACGCGCAACGAAGGCGTCTGCCGGAGAACCCGGTCTGGGATCAGTTCATCTGAAACCTATTTTTCCGCCAGCCACTTCAGCCGTGCCTTCCGGCGTCAGCGCCTATTTCATAAATAGTTATGGAAGGGGCGCGGCTTCAGCCGCGCCGCCCAGAGCCAGGAAGAATGCGGGTGGCAAACATCTCCGCTCTCCCTCGGTGGTGCCCCATATCTGCTGCAGTTAGCAGATGTGGGGTAGTTGCTTGAAGCTCGATGGCCTCACAATGGTGCCCCGTTTTTGCCCGCCGGGGGCTGGTTTTCCGCCGATGGCGCCGTTGATTCAGTGGCTCGCTCCGTGGTCTCCACTAACGAAATCTTAGCGGGCTCCGATTCGCGGCGCATTTCTGTCTTGAGCTGCTCTAGAACCTCCTCACGTCCTCCGCCGTGCATGCTCTGCCGCAGATCTTCCACGGCAACGCGGACGATGTGGTAGTGGTGCAGGCAGGCAAGTTCAGGATCGGCCGTTGCATCCAGCCACACGTTATGAATCGCGTCGACGTCTTCCGGGCGCAGGCGCGGGGTATGCGGGCCAAGCCAGTATTCGCTCACCACGCTGTCGGGTGAGTGGACCTCGAGCCTGAGCCTAGGACGCGGTTCCGCAAGCCGTTCCCAGGCGTCGCCGGTCAATTTGCCCTGCTGGTCGTGGGTGAGTTGGTTGGAAGCCCCGCTGACGATCTTGGACGACTCAAGGCGCTGTGCCGTCTGCACGATCGCGTCGAAGACGTTGGTCGTGGGCATCACCATCAGCTCAACGTGCTTGCCCTGTTTTTCCGCCACCTCGACCACCTTGGTGAATAAGTGGCGCTCATAATCGTCGAACAGCTCGTTGGAGTCGTAACTCACGCTCCCGCTGAAGGCATGTTCCCGGTGATAGTTGCGCGCTGTCATCACCACTACGTCCTGCTTGGTGGTGTCCGTATGTTGCAGAACGTCGCGCAGATAGTACAGGTTTCTCGGGTCGCGGATGGCAACCAGGATGTTGCCGGGACGCACCTTCATCTCTTCGCGCGTGATCAGTGGCTGCTCCGCCACCCGGAACTGCTCGATCATCTCGTGCGCGCCTTTTTGTTTGTGCGCGGTAATGCGTTCCGAAACGCTGAAGAGCGCGAAGAAGAAGATCGAAAAGGATACGCCGCTGATCGTGGCCAAAGGCTTGGTCGCCAGATTGACCAGGGCGGTTGCGAACAGCAGCAAAGTAATCAAGCCCAGCCCGATCGGCAGTTCCAGCTTGCCGATTTGCAGGTTTCCGGGCACTTTGAATTCGCGGTTCTCGGGTTCGGTGAAGCGCAGGATAAAGACCGCGAGTCCTTTGAACGCGAAGCTCCAGATCACGCCGAAGGCGTAGAGCGAAGCCAGCAGGTAGACGTTGCCGCGGCTGGCGATGATCGTGAAAAGCTGAAGCCCTGTGATCAGGTTGATGAGCCGGTAGGTCGTTCCGAAGCGCTTGTGCGGCCGGCGGAACCAGGGAGTCATCACGCCGTCTTCGCTGACGCGGTTCAACACGCCATTGGCGCCGACGATGGCCGTGTTCACCGCTCCGGAAAGAATGAGCGCACCCACCAGCACCACGAACCCCTGGAAGATAAGCCGCAAAGTATACGGCCCGACCATGTACATGGCGAGACCACTGATCAGATTGGCAAAGTAATCCGGGCGAACCTTGTCCGGGATGATCATGACCGCGAAGAACGAGACCAGCGAGGTGAACAGCAGACTGTACAAGAAAATCACCAGCCCGGCCCGTTCCAGGTTCTTCAGCTTAGGATGCTCGATCTCGCGGTTGACCTGTGCCAGCGACTCCTCGCCGCTCATCGCCAGCACCGAGTGCCCGAAGCCGACCAGCATGATGATCCAGGGCAACTGCGCCAGGAAGCCGCCGTGCAGCCAGCCCAGCGATTCCTTGTCGAGCTTCATGGTTTGTATCGAGGGCAGTGGCGGAAGATGCGCTCCCTGCTTGGCGATCGTGAACAGGCACCACCCGATCAGCAGCACCACCATCACGGTCGTGATCTTCATGATCCAAAGCGCCTTGTCGCTCGACTCGTGAATCCCCTCGATGTTTTTCCACCAGAAGTAAATGGTAACGAGCGCCCCGAACACCGCGGCATAGTAGTTCGATTGCGCCTCGGTCAGGTGTACTGGGTGGCCGAGACGACCGGCGACGTCCGCGACAAAGCCCGCGAAATACTGCCCGGCCGAGACTGCGCTGATCGGACCGGTCAGAATGTAATCGAACAGCAGCGCCGAAACCGAGAGCTTGGCCAGCGTGCCGCCCATCGCCTCCTTGACGACACGGTAGACGCCCCCGCGCACGAACATGGAGCTGGATTCGATGTAAACCGAACGCACCGCATAGCTGAACAGCATCACCGCCAGCACAAACCATGGCGCACTCTTGCCGATGACATTTTCCGTATCGCCGCCAACGTAGTAGGCGGACGATGCCAGGTCGGAGAGCACGATGGCTGCGGCTCGCCAGAAGGAAATAAAGGTCAACATCACCGTCGTGGCGACGAAAACCTTGATAGCGGGGCGTTGAAGATTGTTTACGGGTGGTGACGACATCGATTGGCTACCCTAACCTATTCCGGAAACCGGCTTCAATAACGGCTGAAAATATGGGCTTGTCTGAAGAAGTTGCAACGGCTTCCGGCTGCCGAAGTCGGCCTGAGACCCGACTGTGGAGCGCACAAACCATACCTGAGCAACACTGGCAGAACGCGCCTGCGGTCCAGGTTCTCCTCTATTTCAGTTCACGCCATCTCACTTTCATAACATAAAGATTTTATAAAAGTTATAAATAAAGCGTAAAGGCGAGGTTGCCGCGAGTTTTTCCATCTCGCTGAGCGAGACGCTTGCGGGTGCCCCAGGTTTGGCTGGTGCCCCACATCTGCCGCAGTTAGCAGATGTGGGATTTGAGGACCGCCCCATATTTGTCGCAATTGGCGACGGGGTAGCCTCCGCGTTCAGCGGCGTGAGATCATTTTGCCAACTCGCCGGAAAGCAGGTTGGCCTTCATCGCCAGGTTGTAGGCGCGTTCCAGGTCGCCGTCCTGGGTCGCGGAGCGAGATTGCGTGATGTAGTTGCGAGCCTGCCGCAGCATCGCCTGTTCGCCGTCCGAGAGTTGGCGAGTGACTTTGCGCAGATTTCCCTCGGCGGCTTGCAGCAGTTGTTCCGTATTCTGAGCCGTGCCTTGCGGCACCTGCGCGGCAATCTGCACCTGGCCTTCGCTGCTCGCGGCCGCGGGAGGTTTCTGTGGCGATGGCTGTGCCGGCGGCGCTACTTGAGCCGTCGGGGCCTGCTTGGCTGCGGCCGGAGCCGTCTTGCGGGCGGAGTTCTTCTGCGGCTTCGGCTTGGCTTTCGCCTGACTGGCCGAGGGCTGCCGAATCGCTCCCGTCTCCGCGCTCGTGGCCGGCGGCGGAGTGGTCTGAACCGGCGGCGCGGGGTGCTGTCCAGCCTGCGCTGTCGGCGGAACTGCGATAGCCGGCACCGTCGCCTGTGGCGAAGTCTGGCGGTTCTTGTTGCGGCTGCAACCTGAGGCAAACGCCAGCGCCAGCACCAGTGCGAGCGACAGGCCCGCCAGCAGGCGCCAACCCGGGGTCCCCGACAAGCCTGCTTGTGGCTTGTTGGGGTGGCAATCCGAAGTCCCCGACAAGCTCGCTTGTGGCTTGTTGGGGTGGCAAGCATTGTGCTTCTCCGTCAACGTTTCTCCACGGACCCAAAGGAAGCCAAGCATCTCATGCGCCTCGGGATTCAGCCGCCATCTCATCGCCACGTGCATCGGCTCCCATCGTAAGCGGCAGAATGAAGCGGAAGGTCGTTCCCTTACCGGCTTCCGAGTCGAATTCGAGCGTACCGTTATGCAGTTGCAGTACCCGATAGCTTACCGCCAAGCCAATTCCGCTGCCCGACTTCTTGGTGGTGAAATACAAGTTAAAAATTTTATCGCGAATCTCCGGATCGATCCCGCCGCCTTGGTCACGAATCTCCAGCTTTGCCGAATTGTCGTGCGCCTGGCTTGATAGCACGAGCGTGCCGCCTTGCGGCATGGCTTGCACGCCGTTGAGCACCACGTTGAGCAGGGCCTGTTTGAGCAGGTCCGCGTCGATGCGTGCCGGCAGTGGGCGCGCACCCTCCTGGCGAACGATCTTGACTCCGTGCTGTCGCGCCTCGGGTTCGGCCAGCGACGCCACTTCCTCCACCAGCTTGCGCAGGTCGACCTCCGACAGGCGCAGATCGATCGGCCGCGTGAAGTCGACCAGCGTCTTCACCACCCGGTCGAGACGTTGAATTTCGCTGGCGATAATATCCATGTGGCGCCGCGTTTCCGGGTCCAGTTGCAGCAGGCGTTCGCGGAGAATCTCCAGGTGAATGACGATGGCGTTGATCGGGTTTTTGACCTCGTGGGCCACGCCCGATGTCAGACGTCCGATGGCGGCCAGACGGCGTGAGAGTTCGATCTCATTCTCGATGCGGCGAACCGATTCGGCGTCGCGCATGGTGAGCAGCGCGCCGATGGGCTGGCCCCGCTCCGCAATGAAATCGAGCGAAAGCTGAATGCGGCGCCCGTCCTCGATTTCGATTTCGCGCTGCGAAATCGGCTGCCGCAGAGCGAACGAGTCGAGCACGATGCGGCCCAGCCTGGTGGAATCGTCGAAGATTTCATCGACCCTTCGGCCCAGAATCTCCGCCCGATGCCGTCCGGCGAAGCGTTCGGCCGAAGCGCTCACCAGCACCACGTTCTCGTCGCGGGTGAACAGCATGAGGCCGTCCTGCAAAGTCCCCATGATCTGATCGAGGTTTTCCTTGAGAGCCGAGAAGATCTCTTTTACGTCGCGGATCTTGCGTCCCAGGCGATCGATCCTGGTATTCACCGCGCCGTACTCGTCGGTGATGCGCGGCGACTCGGGCTCGCTGGGAGCGACCTCGACGGTCATCGCATCCAGCCGGCGCGCGATAGCCTCCAGCGGTTGCAGCGCCCGGCTGGACAATCCCGCGGCCAGGACCAGCGAGATCAACACCGATACAGCCGAGAAGATCAGGGCGCGGTTGAGCGTAGGCCGCAGCTCGCTCTTGAGGAAAACCGTCGAGAGCCCGATGCGGATTTCGCCGAACGGAGCGCCGTCGCGTTGGATCGGCAGCCGCACTTCGTACACCGTCGGCTGGCCGTAAACCACCGCAATCTGGCGCAGGAAGCCGCCATGAATCAATCCCTGGAAATCGGGCCGCGTGGGCAACGGCTTTCCCTGCGTCGCCGCATCGGTGTGGAACATCGCCAGGCCGGCGCTATCCACGATGGCCGCGTCGTAAATCGTGGGCGAATAGCCGATGACCGATTGCAAAAGCGAGTTCAGCCCCGCATCCGCCCGCAGAATCGCGGCCATGGCCTCGTGCAACTTGGCGGGATCGGCGCTATCGGCCGGCGCCGGACTCGGCTCGCTCTCCAGCGCTTTGCGCGCCGCTTCCAGCACCTGGTGGGCGACGAAAGCAGCGTTCGAATCGGCCTCGATCAGTCGCTGATCGATCAGTTGAGAGACATAGATGCACGAGAGCGCAAGCACCAGGGCAAACACCATCCCGGTGATTGCCAGCACCAGCTTCGTCTTCAGCTTAAATCTCGGCATACTGGCTTAAGTCTGCGCACACTGCGGTAGCCGGTTTCAAGGTTCACGTTCGTAAGGCGGTTTCAAAAGTTTCACGTTTCAAGGTTTCACGTTTTTAGGGCGGGCTGTCACTATCTCTTCCGAGACGTGCAACCTTGCAACCTTGAAACCTTGAAACCTTGTACGTAAGCTTCGCATCAGCAAGCTGTTTTTGCGCCGTTCCCCTAGCGTCCTTGCACTTCGGCCGCCACGCCCTGGGCGCCATACTCTTTCAACTTGTTATGCAACGTCTTCAGGCTGATGCCGAGAATCTCGGCGGCGCGTGTCTTGTTGTTGTGGGTGCTCTCCAGCGTCTTGAAAATCAACTGCTTCTCGGCGTTCTCGACCGTGGTTCCCACGCCCACGCGAATGGCGTTGGCATCGTTGAGCGCGCTATGCGCAGTGATGACGCCGAATCCCGGCGGCAGGTGGCGCGGCTCAATGACCGTGGAATCGCACACGATCACCGCGCGCTCCAGCGTGTTGCGCAACTCGCGCACGTTCCCCGGCCAGGAGTGGTGCTGGAACTGCTCCATGACCGCTTCGCCGGCGGCGCGGATGGCGCGCGAGTGCTTGCGGTTCATGTCTTTGATCAGTATTTCCACCAGTGTGGGAATGTCTTCCTTGTGCTCGCGCAGTGGCGGCATGTCGATGTTGAAAACGTTAAGACGGTAGTAAAGGTCGTTGCGCAACTGTCCTTTGGCGACCGCCTCTTGCGGAATTTTGTTGGTTGCGGCCAGCACCCGCACGTCGACTATCGTTTCAACTTTGCCGCCGAGCCGCCGCAGCCTGCGATCCTCCAGAACCCGCAGCAACTTGGCCTGCGTGCCGATCGGCATCTCGCCGATTTCGTCCAGCAGCAGCGTGCCGCCCTCGGCCAACTCGAAGCAGCCGGTGCGGCGCTCCAGCGCGCCGGTGAACGCGCCCTTCTCGTGGCCAAAGATTTCGCTTTCCATCAACGTGTCCGGAATAGCGGCGCAGTTGATGGGGACGAACGGCTTGCCGGCCCTCGGACTGAGCTCGTGAATGGTTCGCGCCGCCAGCTCCTTGCCGGTGCCGCTTTCGCCCGTAATCAGCACCGAGGCGGTGCTGGGAGCCACCAGCTCAACCAGCCGGAAAACCTCCTGCATCGCTTTGGACGCGCCCACCAGCGAGCCCAATTCGCCCTTGTCCCGGAGTTGCCGCTTGGCGACCTCCAGCTCGCGCTGGGTTCCGCGCTGGCGTGCCGCATTCTGCAGGATGGCGCGCAGCCTCGTCGGATTCACCGGCTTCTCGATGAAATCGTAGGCGCCCAACTTCATCGCCGCGACCGCCGCATCGATGCTCCCCTGCGCCGTCAACAGGATTACGGCAACCTCGTGCGGCTGGGGAGCGATCTTCCGCAGCAGTTCCATGCCGTCCATGCGCGGCATGCGCAGATCCGTCACCACGATTCCGGGGCTCCATTGCAGTACTTTTTCGAGCCCCTCGACGCCGTCACCCGCAACTGCCGTGCAGTATCCCCAGGCGGATATCAACTCAGCCAGCCCGGTCCTTTCGTTTTCCTCATCCTCGACGATCAGAACCTTCTCGGAATTCATCAACTTGTACAGCCTCTTTCAGGGAGTGATTCACCCCAGCCTAAAGTCTAGACCTTGTTGCATAAATGGCAGTGGGTAGGGCACGGCTTCAGCCGTGCCGCCCAGAGGCCTAATAAGGACCGGGCTTTAGCCCCTGAGGAACAATCAATATCTCGGAGAATTCTTTATGCGACCACCTATAGCCCGCCGCACCTTTGTGAGATGCCACCGGCCTTCGCGATGTAACTTTTTCCGCCACGTTCAGTGTATTCCAAAGAGGCATGGCAAAGTGAAAGGAGGCGGGGTGCCCCAGGTTCCGCGCCGCCAAGCACCGGAGTGTAAAGGATGTCATGGGACTGAACGGCGAAGCCGGAGGGTGGGGCTATTCGCCCTTGCCGTGACGCCGAACACGGAGAGAAATCGGAAGTCAGAAGCCCCTGCGCCGAAAAGCATAGCGCAAGGGTAGGGCACTCGAAATCGTTTTGATTCAGAAAGGGTGCGCCTTCGACACCCACGATCAATCAGGATGATTACCATCGTAACCGCAGCTTTCATCTCCGCTTAATACCCGCTTGCGAGAATGCAGCGCATGCGGAAATACACCGGCAATTTTGCACGAGGCCACGGCGCCGAGCCTGAAAACGGTTCTGCCGCGGCACAACCGGGTTTGGCGGACGGAGCCGCCAGCGGCGGTTCAGGCTCTCACCAGCGGCTAAGACTTTCCTTTCTGTTTCTCGCCGGCTTTCAACTGGTCCTGATTGGCGTAAGCCTCTTTGGCTGGCTTCAACTTGAGAACTCTTATCAGCGAGCCACCAGATCGCAGCAACTGTGGCACGCGCGACGTCAGAAGATCACCGAACTGGAAAGCTTTGCGGCCTCATCGAAGATGCCCGGCATGGAAGATTTCAACTCCGGTGACTGGAGAGAAGGCCGCCAGACCATGCGCTATGGGGCGAATATTTTCATGGTCCGGGCCGATGCCTTCGCCCAGGATCTCGCCCATAGCGAGGAGGCGCTTAGCCAGTCGATGCTGCCCACTGCGCGCTCTCTGAGCGAGCAAATGCAAGCCACACTGGAACAGGCGGACAAAGCGTTTACTGCCTTTGAGGCAAAAGACCGTAAGCAGTTCGAGGCCGAGATGCTTTACACCGACCGCATCTACCGCCGTGTGCTGCTGGCCGTCGGAGAACTGCGGACGAGCGCCTTCGAGTCCGAATCGAGCGAATTGAAGCAGCAGGCGCTGGTGGCCGGACGCGTGCGCACCTGGAGCGTTACTTTGGCGGTGGTCGCCGCACTGTTGGCGCTTGCCCTGATCGCCTACGCGTGGGGCTTGCAGCGGCAACTGGTGGCGGATGAGGCACAACTGACCATGCAGCGCGCGGCACTGGAAGCAAGGGTACAGGAAAGTACGGCCGAACTGCGCGACGAAGCAAGCAAGCTCAATCGTGCACAGTCGGCCATTCGGCTGACCGAAGCGCACCTCGCCGAAGCGCAGCGCATCGCGCATTTTGGCACTTGGGAGTGGGACGCGCGATCCGGGGCGATGTTCTGGTCAGACGAGACTTATCGTCTTCTCGGTTTCGCTCCGAATTCCCGGCCTGCGAACTTCGAAGGCTTTATTCAGAAGGTCTCTCCGACCGACCACGACCACATAGTCCGTGCGTTTCAGGAGTCGGTTGCAAGACGAGTCCCCCTGCGCACCGAATGCCGGATCCGAAGACCCCATGCCGGCGACCGCGTGCTGCTATTGCAGGGAGAGATCGAGAATGATGAGAACGGGAGCGAATCCATTGCCGGATTCGCGCTGGACATCACCGACCGAAAGCTCGCCCAGGAACTCATGGAGCGGCAGGCCCACGAAGCCGTGGCCGCCGCCGCCCAATATAGAAGGCCCATCAAGTAATGCGAAGGAACGCGTGACTGTCCCATCAAAGAGTTTCGGCACACGGGCGTCAATGTGAGGGTACGAGAGAGGGCGGGCTTATTGCCCCTGCCGCGGAACTCATGACGAGCGCCGCGCGAGCGCCCTTTATGCCCACCTGTATGCTGGAGTCGAGGTCCAGATGCGGCACGGGGGAGTCTGCCGCTGCCTGGTAAAGGTTGAGTGCCTGCTGCGGACGGTGCACCCTGTTCATGGCTAGGCGCGCAGCCGCCAGCAGCGCCATAAGCCCTTGGCGATCCTTTGGATAGGCCTGCGCAAGTTCCTGGTACTCTCCCAGGGCGCGCTCATATTCCTGCTGCTCCTCAAGGGCGTGGCACAGCTTGAACCAGGTCTCCGGTGGCAGAAGACCGCCGCCAGCCTGCATAAAATCTTCGTAATCCTTTAACGCATGATCGGTGGCGCGCATATTGAGGTGAAGTGCGCAGAGCCTTTGAGTGGCCTGCACGTAGGCCGGGATGTTGCTCTTGTGCCACTGGATATCCTGCTGCAACAGCAGGGCGCTCTCGGACTCGGGATTGACTGCGGTGTAGCGGTCAAGTTCACCAAGCGCATGGTCCAAACGGTTCTGGCCGACCAGGTCGCGTATCTGGTCGAGTTCAGCGTCGTGGGCGGGGTCAATCTCCTGCTCGATGGCCTTGTTGATGGCGTGCTCTACCCCGGAGTAGCAAATGGCGAGGGCGGCCAGCACGCCAAAGACGAAGCCGCCGACATGCGCCATGTGCGCCACTCCGCCCCTGGTTCCAAACAGAACGCCGGAAAAAATCTCCATGGCAAACCAGAGCGGCAGCAGCCAAAGGGCCTGCGCTGAAAAGCGCGTTATGCGGAAGAACATACAGATCCACATCATGTTGATGCGCACCCTGGGGAAGCGCACGAGAAAGGCTCCCATAAGCGCCGCCACCGCGCCCGAGGCCCCTAAGGTGGCGATGTTGCTGCCCGGGTTGCACCAGCTATGCACCTGCAGTGCAAACGCCCCGGAGATGAGGTACACCACGAGATATAGCCCTCGCCCCCAGACGTCTTCCAACACGATTCCCGCCAGCCACAGGAACCACATGTTGCCGATGATGTGCAGCCATCCGCCATGCAGAAAGTTGGCAGTGATGTAGGAGTACCAGGTGGGGTGCGCTGGAACGAAGGAGTAATGCTCCAGCACGGAAGTGGAGCGAAGTTCCTCATAGCGCGCCGAAAGGTTGTCCATCTCCTCCTGTAGAAGCGTGGGGCTCTCCATCTGCCGCATGCGCGCATCCCAGGCATCCTGCAGTTTCCGGTTCGGATTCTGGGCGGCGGCCCAGACACGGGGTTCGCGCCGCTGTAGTTCTTCCACCAGCTTTTGAGCTGCGGGCGGGAGGGCGAGCTCCGGATGCATGGCCGCCAGCAGGCGTATGTGTATCCGCAACTGCGCGAGTTCGGGCGACTCCCTTTTGAGCGTGGAGATGGTGAGCAGGAAGGCAACAAAGTTGATGGCGATGAGCCCGATCGTGATAATCGGCCATCGCCGCGCCTGCATGTTCTCGTGACCGATGGGTATCAGCATGCGCTCTGTTGCTCGACCGGCAATCTAACCTTGAATTCTGCTCTGCAAGCCCGCGCGCCGCAATCCTCAAAAGGAGTTGACCCAACGGATGGCGACCAAATAGTAAACCGTTGCGAGAAGACGGATCGTATGCGCAGCAACGCGGTGTTAAATCGAATCGCAAGACCTGCCTGATGTATGTTCGCGCTGATCCCAGTTGTCAGTTAGCGATTCGTCGCCCATCCGGAAACTGACTCACCGTCCACAATTCCCTCTTGCGGAATGCGGCTCCCATTTTGGCAAATGATTCAGATTGCGGCGGTTGCGGTGAATTCGCGCGTCTTCGTTTCCCGTTAAGGGAGATGATGTTCGCCAACGTGCTCGTAGCCGGCAAGAACGCGGAGAGTTCCCCTGCGCCAAACCCCTGTGTTTATTGCGGTTTCTGAACTTTGGAATTTTCTTTCCAGCTTTGGTACCAGGTTTGCTTATGGGAATAGCGTCGTCAGGCCCGGATTCGCGGAAAGTGTAAGGGGTCCCCGGCACGCGCCGCTGTTGCGCGTGTTGGGGTGGAAGAGCCGGGGTCTCCGGCACGCGCTGTTGCGCGTGTTGGGGTGGAAGAGCCGGGGTCCCCGGCACGCGCCGCTATTGCGCGTGTTGGGGTGGTAGAGCCGGGGTCCCCGACACACGCCGCTGTTGCGCGTGTTGGGGTGGTAGAGCCGAACAGGGAAGAGGCAAGCGTTGAATTCACAGAGTACGGACTTGAATCAGGCGCGCTGTTTGGAGTTGCGGAAGCTCATGCACGAGCTGAGCAACGTTACCACCGGCATGTTGTTTTCCTCGGGGCTGCTGATGCAGTTGCTGGCCGGCGATGAGCGCTGCCATTACTGCGAGCAGATCAACCAGGCCGGCGAGCGCACCGCGACCCTGGTGCGCGAGATGCGGGCGCTGCTTCACCCGGAGGAGCAGTTTTGAGCTTCGCCATCGGCTGCGCAGCAAATCGTGATGAACTGCGCAGCCCTTATCCCGAAGCCCGATGAGATACGAAACGCAGAGTTTTGTGTCGGCGTCAATTCCGGTCCAAGGGCGCGTTTGCGACCGACCGCGGTTGTCAGACTTACCGCCGCGTGGATGGGGCAATCGTGATCAAGCAATCGGCATTTATGAGTGCTGGCAGCTTTGGCAAGGCTTATTCAAGGGAGCTGGCAATGGCAGGCGGCGGAGATAAGACAGTAATTGCGATTCGTGGTTCGTCGGCAGTGCCATTTAGGGAAAAAATCACTACCGTTTTGGAACCTAATGCCACTATTATGTTTGCTGCTGAACCAACCATGACAGATACGGCCAAGGCTGAGGCGAATCTGCTGAACCTGCTGATCGTCGACGACGAGCGGGCCATTCGGGACGGCTGCCGCGAGGTCGCGCAGGCGATCGGCTTCTCCACCTATATTGCGGATGACGCCGAACACGCCTATCGCGTTCTCGAGACCACGGGGGTTGACGTTGCCCTGCTTGATTTGCGACTCCCGGCGGGAGCCGGTGGACTGGAAATATTACGCGAGATCAAACGCCGCCGTCCGGAAACCGTCGTCATCGTCATCACCGGCTACGCCACCGTGCAGTCGGCGGTGCAGGCGATGAAGAACGGCGCCTACGATTACGTCACCAAGCCGTTTAATCTGGAAGAGCTCCGTCTGCTGCTGGAGCGCGTGGTCGGGCATTTGCAGCTCACCAGCGAAAACCGCATCTTGCGCGAGCAGATCAAGTCCAAGGAAGGCTTCGGCTCGATTGTTGGCCGCTCGCCGGAGATGGAGAAGCTTTATCGCATTATCTCCAAGGCGGCGCACAGCTCGCACCCGGTGCTGATTCTGGGCGAGAGCGGCACGGGCAAGGAGCTGGTGGCGCGCTCGATTCACTACTCCGGGCCGCACCGCGACCAGCCCTTTGTTCCGGTGGACTGCGGTTCGCTGGTTCCGACCCTGATCGAGAGCGAGTTGTTCGGCTACGTCAAGGGCGCTTTCACCGGCGCCAACAAATCCAAGGACGGGCTGCTGGCGGTCGCCGAGAGCGGCACGGTGTTTCTCGACGAAATCGGCGAGCTGCCGATCGATCTGCAAGCCAAGCTGCTGCGCGCCCTGCAAGAGAAAGAGATTCGTCCGGTCGGCGGAACCAAGGCAATTCCCATCAACGCGCGCATCCTGGCGGCCACCAATCGCGACCTGGAGCAGGCGGTTGCCCAGGGAAATTTCCGCCGCGATCTCTACTTCCGTTTGAATGTCCTGACGCTGCGCATTCCTCCCTTGTGCAGCCGCAAGCAGGACGTTCCGCTGCTGGTTGGCCACTTCCTGGAGCGGATGACGCGCAGCACCGGCGTGCAGCGCAACGTCAGCGACGAAGCCTTGAAGCTGATGCTCGCCTACGACTGGCCGGGAAACGTGCGCGAACTGGAAAACAGCCTCGAAAGGGCCTGCGCCCTGACTTCGGGGCCGACGATCCATGCCTCGGACCTGCCTACCCAGATACAGAACTGGCGTTCGCAGGCGGAATCGGCCGCTGCCGCCGAGTATGCCAAGGCGGCTCACGGCATCCTGCCGATCGCGGAGATGGAGAAGCGCGCCATTCTGAGCGCGATTGAGCAGTTGCACGGCGACAAGCTGGAAGCCGCGCGCCTGCTGGGCATCGGCAAGACCACCCTTTACCGCAAACTGAAAGAGTACGGAGCGCTGGAGTAGTAGGTCCGGGTTTAAATTTTTCGGCCCGCGCACGCACTCCCGCCGCATCGGTCAGCTCCCCGTGCTGGCCGGGAGAACGCGGTGGTGTGTCCGGGCAACATGCGAGGCGATGATGATTCTACTGGTGACTGCTTTGCCTAGATGAGCATGAAGCTGTGCCCAACGTCGGAGATATGCGAGGCGATGATGATTCTACTGGTGACTGCTTCGCCTGGATAAGCATGAAGCTGTGCCCAACGTCGGAGATATGCGAGGCGATGATGATTCTACTGGTGACTGCTTTGCCTGGATGAGCATGAAGCTGTGCCCAACGTCGGAGATATGCGAGGCGATGATGATTCTACTGGTGACTGCTTCCAAGCGTGGCGTCGAGTGCGCCACAGTGCTGCAACAGGTGCTGGCCGAACCGGTTCAGCTGGCCGATAACCTTCGCCGCGCAACCTCGATTTTGCGCAACGAGGAGTTCGGCGCGGTCGTGCTGGACGATGCCATGGTGGACGCCAATCCGGACGCGGTTGACATTCTGCTCAACACCTCCGGCATGGCGGTTCCCGTCTACGTGAACCTGGCCCTCAGCAACTCCGCCCGGGTGGCGCGCGAGGTGCGGCTGGCGCTACGGCGGCACGATGGGGTGCGCGCGATTGCCATGCGTGCCGCCGAGTCGCTGCTGCGCAGCGAGTTGCGCAGCGCGGTAACCGGAATTCTGCTTTCGACGCAGCTGGTTCTCAACTCGCAGGAGCTGCCGCTGGAAGCCGATGAAAAGCTGAAGCTGGTCTGCCAGTTGGCGTCGCAGATCCGTGGCCGGCTGGAAACCTTGCAGTAAAGCGGTTTCGTAGTTGGTGTATCCGGCAGGAAGGTGCAAGCAACGCAGCTTTGGGGGGTCATGCTGAACGGTGACGGGTCCCTGAAGGTGCACGGCGGTTTGGCGCTGGTGCTCCGCAACCGACGGCTTCCCCGGCGAGCGCGTCTGGCCGGCAAGTTCTCTCCGCTGAAGTGCTTGATGACAGGTTTCTCTCTCCTGTCTTTGATGGTCTTGCTGTCTTGGTTCCGCGCGTGTATCCCATTCGGATGCGCGCGCTTTTTTGCGTGTCCCCGGCCAGACTGGCACGAAAAACGGATACCGCGTTGGCGGTGGGCCAACCTCGGGTGTGCGCTTTTGCTCTTATCGGAAAATGCTTGCGGAATCCGAGGTTGCAGGCCTCGCTTGCTGGCTGTCGGAGTAAAGCCTATGCTGTGGACCGTTTTTGCGATATTGCTGATTCTATGGCTATTGGGTTGGGGGTTCCATGTCGCCGGCGCCACCATCCATCTTCTGCTGGTACTGGCTATCATTGTGGCGGTCATCAATCTGATGACCGGCCGACGGATGGTATGACTTTGCCCTGAAGTTCCCCTCCGTCCCCGATCTCAGGCATCCCAAGTACCGCAACGGCGCCTCTAAGCTATGGACGACGGCGGGCTTAGGGTTCGAATTCCAGCAACGGACAGGTTTGTCCGGGACTCTATGCCGGTATCAACTCATGTCAACGCATCTGCATGGAATTCCACAAGATACGGACACGGCCCCGCGCCCCCAGGACGCCGGCGAAGCGCTTGCGCAGCGCATCCAGGAGCTGGGCGATTGGTTTCACAACATCAATCTGCGCGGAGTCTGGACGGCGCCCCAGCACTTTCTCGGCGACTTCCCGAACGTGAAATGGAAGCATATCGAGCCGGCCATTCCGCGCGACCTGGCGGGCGCCAGCGTGCTCGATATCGGCTGCAACGGCGGCTTCTATTCCATCCAGATGAAGCAGCGCGGCGCCGGGCGGGTGCTCGGCGTGGACATTGACGACCGTTATCTCAATCAGGCCCGCTTTGCCACCGCCACCCTGGGGCTGGAGATCGAGTTCCAGAAGTGTTCGGTGTACGACATCGATCAGCTCGCCGGCCAGTTCGACTACGTGATCTTCATGGGTCTCCTCTACCACCTGCGCTATCCGCTTTATGCCCTGGACAAAGTGGTCAAGAAGGTGCGCGGCAGGCTGATCTTTCAGGCCATGATTCGCGGCTCCGAGCAGGTGCGCGAGTGGGAAAAGGACTACCACTTCTGGAACAAGGATATCTTCAGCAACCCCGATTTCCCGCAGATGTACTTCATCGAGAACAGCTATGCCAACGACCAGACGAACTGGTGGATTCCCAACCGGGCCGCCGCCGAAGCCATGTTGCGCAGCACCGGGCTGGAGATCGTGGCGCATCCGGAATCGGAGACATGGATTTGTGAACCGCGGAATGTAACTCGCGACGGCCAGTATGTGCTGGATCTGGAGCTGGAGGGGACCCTGTAAGCGGTTGCGCGGAAGGTGCATACCAGGCTAGGCAGCGAAAGGAAGTTCATGGTTGAAGCGGTCATGCTCTGGAACGAGCCCAACAATCTCTCGCATTGGGATTTCAAGGCCGATCCTGACTGGAAGCGGTTCGCCGAGATGGTTCTGTGCGCGGCCAAGGCGATCCGCGAGGTCAATCCAGAATTGAAGCTGGCGCTGGGCGGAATTTCGCCGATTGATCCCAATTTCGTGAAGCTGCTGGACTCCTATGGCGTGATCGAGGCCATCGATGTGGTCGCGATCCACGGCTTTCCGCTCGACTGGAATCATTGGAACATTCATGAGTGGCCGCGCAAGATCGATGAGATCCGCGCCGTAGCGCGCGGCAAGTCCGTCTGGGTTTCCGAAGCCGGGGCATCGTCTTTTGGAGCGGAAGAGGTGCAGATTTTCGGGCTGCTGAAAACCGCCGAACTGCTGCTGCCGCTGGTCGACCGCGTGCATTGGTACAGCCTCTTCGATTTGCCGTCGACCTGGACGGCCACCACCCGTCACCGCGAAGCCGAGGGCAGCGCGTATTACCGGCACTATTACATGGGACTGATCCGCGAGGATGGCAGCGCCAAGCCCGCCGTCTCGCAGTTTCCCGCGGGCATGGGAATCTGCCAATGGTTTCACTTTGAAGATCCCCGGCTGGAGTCGGCAGTCGAGTGGCTGCGCAAGTTGGGGGTGCGGCATCTGCGCACCGGCATCAGTTGGGCCGACTGGTATCGCGAGAACTCCGAGTGCTGGTTCGACCGCCAGATGGGAGCGCTCGCCGAATTTGACACGACCATGACCCTCTGCTTCACGCCGGAGCATCTGGGCGTGTCGCCGCATTACACCAGCCCGCCCAAGAACGCCGGAGACTTCGCCGACTTCGCTGCCTGGGCAGTGAGCCGGTATGCGCCGCGGCGTCAGCGTGCCGGCACGCTTCGGCAGCGGCAGAGGCCGTCGCCCATGAAAGCGCCGGAGCCGGTGGGAGCCAGCGAATGACGAGCAAGCGGATTCTGGTAACCGGCGGCGCCGGATTCGTCGGGTCGCACACGGTGGACGCGCTGCTGTGCGCCGGGCACAGGGTGCGGGTGTTTGACAATCTCGACCCCCAGGTACACTCGAACGGCTGGCCTGCTTATTTGCCCGCCGAGGTGGAGGTGGTGCGCGGCGACATGCGCGACCTCGACGCGGTGCGGCGCGCGGTGCGGGGCATGGAAGTGATTTATCACCTGGCGGCGGCCGTGGGCGTGGGGCAGTCGATGTACGAGATTGCGCACTACATGGAGTCGAACACCCAGGGTACGGCAAATCTGCTGCAAGCGCTGCTGGATTGCAAGCTGCAATTCGAAAAGCTGATGGTGGCGTCCTCGATGTCGATTTACGGTGAGGGCCAATATCGTTGCCCCGAGCACGGCGAGACGGCGGCGGCGCCGCGCGGGCCCGCGCAACTGCGGGCAAAAGACTGGGAGTTGCACTGCCCGGCATGCGGAGGCGACATGGCGCCGGTGGCCACGCCTGAAACGAAGCCGCTGCAATGCACCTCGATCTACGCTCTTTCCAAAAAGGACCAGGAGGAGATGACGCTGCTCTTCGGGAGAACCTACAACGTGCCGGTAGTGGCCTTGCGCTACTTCAATATTTACGGCACGCGGCAGTCGCTCTCGAACCCGTACACCGGCGTGGCGGCGATCTTCGCTTCGCGTCTGCTCAATGGAAACACGCCGATGATCTTCGAAGATGGGCAGCAGCAGCGCGACTTTGTCAGCGTTCATGACGTGGTGCGGGCCAACCTGCTCGCCATGGAGCGGAGCCAGGCGGATGGCATGGCGTTGAACATCGGTTCGGGCGAGGCGGTAACCGTCGAGGGCGTCGCCCGCGCCCTGTCCAAGTCCATGGCCATCGAGGTTGCGGCGGAGATTACCGGAAAATATCGCGCCGGCGACATTCGTCACTGCTTCGCCGATATTTCGGCGGCGCGCCGGCTGCTGGGCTATGAGCCGAAATTGCATTTCAGCCAGGGAGTGCGGGAGTTGGTGGCCTGGCTGCGTGAGCAAACGGCGGTCGACAAGGTACAGCAGGCCGCCCGGGAACTCGACAAGTACGGGCTGACTGCCTGAACGTGGAACAACCGGCCCGGCGGGTGGCAGGACCGGGCTTTGAAGGGGCACGGCTTTAGAGTCTGCTGCAAAACTCGTAGCAGTGTCATCCTGAGGTCGCGTCGGTTTTGCGCGACTGAAGGATCTGCTTTATTTTCAGCACGAGCAAACAGCAGATCCTTCGCTCCTGCACCCCAGCAACGGCAAAAACGGCCGTCGCCGGGGACCCCGGCTGCGCTCAGGATGACACCTTTGAGAACAGTTTTTCAGCAGCCTGTTTAGCCGCTGAGGGATTGCGGTTGACTCCGGTCCGAAATGAGTTGTGAAACGGCTCTCGGGCAAGATTTTGCAAGTCGAAGGGCGCTGGTTGCAATGCATGTGCTGGTAACGGCCGATACGGTCGGTGGTGTCTGGATCTATACGCGTGAACTGGTCGCTGGATTGGCGCGCCAGGGCGTTCGCGTGACCCTGGTCAGCTTCGGCGAGATCCCGACTGCCGCGCAAACGGAGTGGCTGGATGGACTTCGGGGAGTCGATTTTCATCCCACCGCTTTTCGCTTGGAGTGGATGCAGGATGCGAAGCAGGACATCGAACACTCCAGCGAGTATCTGCTGTCCCTTATCGAAGAAGTTCGGCCCGATGTGCTTCACCTCAGCCAGTTCGCCTACGGAGCGCTGCCAACCGCGATTCCGAAGTTGGTGGTTGCGCACAGCGATGTGGTGAGCTGGTGGGAGAACGTGAACGGAGCGCAGCCTCCGGATGACGATTGGATGCGTTGGTATCGCCGCACGGTGGCGCTGGGGTTGAACGCCGCGACCGCGGTGGTGGCGCCCACGCACTGGATGTTGCAATGCGTCGAAAGGCTTTACGGTGTTCCTCGGATGCGCGCGGTGATCCACAACGGGCGCAGTCCGGCGCTGTTCAACCCACACTGCGATAAGCAGGATATTGTGCTTTCCGTCGGCCGCGTATGGGATGCGGGCAAACAGGTGAATCTTCTGACCGAGTCCGAATTGCAAGTGCCGGTATGTATCGTTGGCGAAGAGCGGCATGCGGATGAACCGCTGCGGCAACAGCCCTTGGCGCAACGCGGCGGCCAGGGAGTAGAGTTCCGCGGCCCTCAGAGCGAGAGCCAGCTTCGCAGCTTGTATGGCCGCGCGGCTATTTACGCCGCCACTTCGCGTTACGAACCATTTGGTCTCGCTCCCCTGGAGGCCGCGTTTTCCCGTTGCGCCGTGGTCGCCAACGACATTCCCACGTTCCGCGAACTGTGGGGACACACCGCGTTCTACTTCCGGCGGAACGACGCTTCCAGCCTGGCTGAAACGATTGCGCGTTTGCGCGCCGATCGCGAGTTGCGGCTTACCTGCGCCAATCTCGTTTACAACCGCGCCCGCCAGCGCTTCACGGCCGGCCGCATGGTGGATGAATACATGGCTCTGTACAAAGCAATGCTTACCGCGGGAGTTGCTGCGGCATGAACACTAAATTTAGATTCCGCTTCTTCGCGCATTCCTGGGTCAGCGATTGGAATCATGGCAACGCGCATTTTCTCCGCGGACTTGCCCGCGAGCTGACGCACATGGGGCACGAAGTCCGATGCTATGAGGAACTCGGCGCCTGGTCGCTCACCAGCCTGGTGAATTGCGAAGGCACGGCGGCGATCAGTGCCATCGATGATTTTCGCAAGGCCTACCCCGAACTCAACATCCACTTCTATCAGCGCGGCCCCAGCTTCGAGGAGTTTCTGGACCAGGAGTTGAAAGACGCGGATTTTGTCATTATCCACGAGTGGAATGATCCGGAAGTGGTCAATGCAATTCTGCAACGTAAGCAGGAGGAGGGATTTCTTGCGCTGTTGCACGACACCCACCATCGCGTCTATACCAGCGCCCACGAGATCCTGAAATTTCATCTGCACCGCTTCGACGGAGTACTCGCATTCGGCGAAGCGATTCGCCGCATCTATCACGATGGTCTTGGCATTGAGCGCACGTGGACGTTCCACGAAGCGGCTGACGTCTCCGTGTTTAAGCCGCAAGAACGTGACCAAACGACGGATGTCGTCTGGATCGGCAACTGGGGAGACGAGGAGCGCACGCAGGAGTTGATGGAGTACCTGGTCGGCCCCGCCGCCGCTTCACCGGGACGAAAAATCGTGGTTCACGGGGTTCGCTATCCGGAAGAGGCGGTGAAAACTCTCCACAAGGCCGGCATCGACTTTCGCGGATACCTGCCGAATCTGTCGGTGCCCGCGACTTACGGCCAGAGCCGCCTTGCCCTGCATGTGCCGCGTCGGCAGTATGCCAACGGCTTGAGCGGCATACCGACCATCCGCGTATTTGAGGCGCTCGCCTGCGGCATTCCCCTGCTTTGTTCGCCGTGGAATGACATCGAGCACCTTTTCCGGCCGGGCGAAGACTACATCGTTGCAGCGGACGGGAGGCAGATGGCGGGCGAAATTGACTTTCTGCTTCGTGACCAACGGGCGCGCCGGGAAATGGCGGCCAACGGTTTGGAGACGATTCGCAAGCGGCATACTTGTGCGCACCGCGCCGCGCAGCTCATCGAGATCTGCGAGGAAGTTCGGGGATGAGAATTTTTGTCTTCGGGTCGAGCATCACTTCCTGTTATTGGAATGGCGCCTCGACCTACTATCGCGGCATTTACAAGAACCTTGCCGCACTGGGCCACGAAATCACCTTCGCCGAGCCCGATATCTACGGACGCCAGCAGAATCGCGACCGCCACGAAGTGAACTATGCGGACGTGATTGTTTACCGCACTCCCGGCGACATCGATGGACTGCTCGCCCAAGCCGCCGAGGCCGGCCTTGTCGTCAAGCACAGCGGCGTGGGAGCCGACGACGAACTGCTGGAGGCGCGGGTGCTCGAGTGCCGCTCCGCGCGCACGCAAGTGGCTTTCTGGGACGTCGATGCGCCCGCAACCTTGGCTCGCGTCGAGGCCGATCCCGGCGATCCCTTTCGCCGCCTCATTCCGCAATACGACTTCATCTTCACTTACGGCGGCGGCGCGCCCGTCGTGCAGCACTACTCCGCCTTGGGAGCGCGCAACTGCCATCCGGTTTACAACGCCCTCGAAGCCGAGACGCACCACCCGGTCCCGGCCGATCCCGCGCTGGTGTGTGATCTGCTGTTCGTGGGCAATCGTCTGCCCGATCGCGAGAAGCGGGTGGAAGAATTCTTTCTGCGTGCGGCCGAGCTGGCTCCCGAAATGAGTTTCATCCTCGGAGGCGAAGGCTGGAGTTCCAAGTCTTTGCCGCCCAACGTGCGCTACATCGGCCATGTCGCCACCAGCCGGCACAACAGCCTCAACTGCTCGGCGCGGATGGTCCTGAACGTGAATCGCGAATCCATGGCGAGAGTCGGCTTCTCGCCGCCCACGCGTGTTTTCGAAGCGGCCGGCGCGGCGGCCTGTCTGATTACCGACTACTGGGCGGGCATCGAAACCTTTTTCGCTCCCGGCAAGGAAGTGCTGGTGGCGGCCAGCGCGGCGGAGGTGGTGGTTTATCTGCGGGGCATCGGCCCTCGCGAGGCTCATTCGATTGCCGGCGCGATGCACGAGCGCGCTCTCAAAGAGCATACCTATGCGTTACGGGCGGCCCAGGTGCACGCGATTCTGCAAGCCTCTTCCGCCGGCGCGCAGGGCGACACCATTGCGTTTCCCGCGCTTCTCACGCAATCCGCTCAGCCCCAACCCGTGCAAACACGGCGTGTGCCGGAGACTCCTGAAAGATTGGCGTGAAGCGATGATTCCACGTGCCAGTTCGTTCAAGCTCGTTATTTTCGGCCTCTCGATCACCTCTTCCTGGGGCAATGGCCATGCCACCACGTTTCGCGCCCTCGCCCGGGCGCTCCACTGCCGTGGACATCGCGTGGTGTTTTACGAGCGGAACGAAAAATGGTACGCCGACAATCGCGATCTGCCGGAGCCCGAGTATTGCGAGATCAAGCTCTACGACGACTGGAACGCGATCTTGCCGCAGGTTCGGCGAGAGTTGAAAGACTGCGACGTGGCGATGGTCGGCTCCTACTGTCCGGATGGCATTCGAGCCATCGAAGAGCTGGCGCTTTCCCGTGTTCCGGTCAAGACCTTCTACGACATCGATACGCCGGTGACCCTCACCGCCTTGCGTCAACGCGGCGAGACCAGCTATCTGAAGGCGAAGCAGATTCCGCTGTTCGATCTCTATTTCAGCTTTACCGGCGGCCCCATCCTCAAGGAAATCGAGCAGCGTTTTGGCGCGGCCGTGGCGCTTCCGCTTTATTGCAGCGTCGACCCGGAGAAGTATTACAAGTATCCGGTCGCAAAACGATATACCTGCCAGATGAGCTACATGGGAACCTATGCCGCCGACCGGCAGCCCAAAGTGGACTCCATGCTTTGCCAAGTGGCGCTGCAATTGCCGGAGCGCAGGTTCATTGTGGCCGGACCGCAGTACCCGAAATCCATCCAGTGGCCCGCGAACGTGCACAGAATCATGCACCTCAATCCGCGCTGGCATCCGCACCTGTATTCTTCATCGCGGCTGACCCTGAACGTCACCAGGCGCGACATGGTCGCCGCCGGCTATTCGCCTTCGGTGCGCCTCTTCGAGGCCGCTGCCTGCGCCGCCGCCATGGTTTCCGACCAATGGCCCGGACTGGAGAACTTTTTCACCCCCGGATGCGAGATCCTGCTGCCTGCCGACTCCGGAGAAATTATCTCCTGCCTCCGCGACATGCCTGATAGCGAACTGCAAAAGATCGGTTTGCGGGCCCAGCAGCGTGTGCTGGCCGAGCACACCAACTTCAAGCGCGCCGAACAGTTCGAACACGCGGTGGAGAGCATTCACCAGCTCAGGCCCTCCCATGACGAGCGTCGAAGCGAAGCAACGGTTCTGTAGGTTAGGTGTGGAAGCTCAATCGGTTGTTCCTCTCAATACCGGATCGGCTGATTCCGGCTAATTCCGCTCGACTAGAAACCGTTCAGCCGCGGAAACCAGCGCACTTTCTGCAACGTGGTCGACGTCGAAGGCGAAAAGCTGCTGGTCAATGTATCATTCCGGAAGTAGGCCAGTGTCAGGTGGCCCACAGTTTGCCGCAGTTGGCTAATGGCGGACGGGTGGCCCATTCTAGCCGGCTGTTGGCTAGAGTGGGGTGGTTTCTTTCTGAATCGTCGAAGTGGCCCACAGTTTGCCGCAGTTGGCTAATGTGGGGCTCGAAGATGCGGGTGCCCGCATAAGACAAATTTTTCGGAGGTGACGGATGGCGGTGAAAATTACGATTCGTCCGAATGGCCCTTACAAGGTGGAAGATCCCGACGGGGTAATCGAGCTGACCGATCCTGCCGGCAACAGAATCGACCTCAGCGGCAAGCCCGTGATTGCGCTCTGTCGCTGCGGCGCCAGCGTGAACAAGCCTTTCTGCGACGGGACGCATTCCAAGATCGGCTTCCAGGCAGCCGAGGCGGCCGTGGTAGCGGAGAAACCCAAGCCGTAAGGGGTTTGGTGACCTGGGGTAGTTTCTTAGCGCATGCGGTGAGCCGTCACCGCTCTAGGGAGACTCTGATTAAGTTCTCTGCTTTCCACAGCTACTCGGGTTAAAGTGCAAGCGAGTAGGTGGATTGAGAAGATGAGGCAGAGGACATTGGCGATGATGACTGGCTTTGAGCGG